>NZ_JAJGUA010000009.1:0-237 GCF_020784695.1 Limosilactobacillus secundus | reverse complement strand
AACAAAGTTTCGACGAATCAAATGTGTAGGGTCTTCAATCACGATGTGATTTGAAGCAAAACATTTGCGAAGTCAATTCGCTTAATAACAAAGATAATTGAGAGCTATTCAAGTTCTTGTATATTTTATATGAGAGTTTGATCCTGGCTCAGGATGAACGCCGGCGGTGTGCCTAATACATGCAAGTCGTACGCACTGGCCCAACTGATTGATGGTGCTTGCACCTGATTGACGATG
>NZ_JAJGUA010000008.1:0-1095 GCF_020784695.1 Limosilactobacillus secundus | reverse complement strand
GTTTTAGGGTTTTGATTTTGCGATTGATGCCTTCTAAGGGACCATTAGAGTATTCAAATTTAGCACTATTTAAGACATATTTTCTGTTTTGACGAAGGGTTTGAATAGCGGTGTCCATTTCTGTATTGGTTTTTTGGTAGTCTAAGATGGTTGACTCCAGTAATTCCCTATTGCGCTCGTTTAGAGCTTTCGTGATATCTTGGTAAGTTTGGTATACTTCAGCGAACTTGGAAAATTTACTAGTAATGAGATCAACAGCATTTTGGCGAGTCATATATTGTTTAACGCCGCGAAGAAAAACTGCTTCTTCAGGGTGAAGATCTTCAGCGTTTTTATGGAATAGCTTCCAATGTGACTTCATAATTTTATATTCTCGGCTCTGTTTATTGAGTTGTTTTAGGATAGAGATACGACAATTGTCCAAAGCGCGACCAGCTAATTGTACAAGGTGGAAGCGATCAATAATGATATTGGCATTAGGGAAAAGGCGATAGATAAAGCTTTGATATTGAGCATTTAAATCAATTACAACTGATTGAACGCATTCGCGTTCGGCTTTTGAATAACGACTTTCAAAATAATCAACAATGGTAGATGATAGACGATCCTGTAATTTTGTGACAATTTGGTGGGTTTCAGAGTCACAACAG
Source organism: Limosilactobacillus secundus (assembly GCF_020784695.1). Taxonomy (NCBI): domain Bacteria; kingdom Bacillati; phylum Bacillota; class Bacilli; order Lactobacillales; family Lactobacillaceae; genus Limosilactobacillus; species Limosilactobacillus secundus. The sequence goes on along the minus strand of NZ_JAJGUA010000008.1, from coordinate 445 downwards.
ATAAAGGACATCACAGACTTAGTTGAACGAAACTCGTCAAAACATAGATGTTTAGGCAACTTAGCCACACGATAGTGTGGTTCCATGCGCTCTAAGATTGTTCGACGAACACTGCTAGGAGAGCAGTGACACATTTCAGCAATCAGCTGACCAGATAGTCCTTTACGAGCTAAAAGCATGATTTGATTTTTGAGATCACTGGATAAGGTTTGATTTTCTTTGATTAAATTAGTAATAGCACCAAAAGTAGTATGACATGATTTACATTTATAGCGTTGTTTACGAAGCTCTAGTTCATATCTTCTTCCGTTTAAACTTGCCAGTCGTACATGAGTTTTGCGAAAGCCATCCTTATTAACTGTGGGAAAGCCACAGTTACGACAACGATTAATCGGATAAGAAAGAGTAGCTGTTATTAGCGTTATATACTCTTTAACAGAATCAT
>NZ_JAJGUA010000007.1:0-679 GCF_020784695.1 Limosilactobacillus secundus | reverse complement strand
TAACCCGGAGGTCGTTGGTTCAAATCCAGCCCCCGCAATTTTGGTCCGTTGGTCTAGTTGGTTTAGGACGCATCCCTGTCACGGATGAGATCACGAGTTCGAGTCTCGTACGGACCGTTTATATTTGGCTCGGTAGCTCAGTTGGTAGAGCAACGGATTGAAGCTCCGTGTGTCGGCGGTTCGATTCCGTCCCGCGCCATAAACTTAATATTATGCGGGTATAGTTTAGTGGTAAAACCACAGCCTTCCAAGCTGTTGTCGCGAGTTCGATTCTCGTTACCCGCTTTTAGATATGGGCCTATAGCTCAGCTGGTTTAGAGCGCACGCCTGATAAGCGTGAGGTCGATGGTTCAAGTCCATTTAGGCCCATTGGAGAAGTACTCAAGTGGCTGAAGAGGCGCCCCTGCTAAGGGTGTAGATCGCGCAAGCGGTGCGAGGGTTCGAATCCCTCCTTCTCCGTAATGACCCGTTAGTCAAGTGGTTAAGACACCAGCCTTTCACGCTGGTATCGTGGGTTCAAATCCCGCACGGGTCATCTTTATTATCGCGGGGTAGAGCAGCCTGGTAGCTCGTCGGGCTCATAACCCGGAGGTCGTTGGTTCAAATCCAGCCCCCGCAATTTTGGTCCGTTGGTCTAGTTGGTTTAGGACGCATCCCTGTCACGGATGAGATCACGAGT
>NZ_JAJGUA010000006.1:0-506 GCF_020784695.1 Limosilactobacillus secundus | reverse complement strand
CTTGAGCATCTTGGTAGGCCTTTGCGTAGCCTTCCTTGATGTAATCTTCTGCATCGCTGTTTTGTGCATCATCGTTTAATGCCTTAGCACTATCTAATTCATCAGCAGCTTTGATAACTGCTTGAGCATTAGCCAATTTTTCACTAGCTGTCTTTTGGGCAGCGTTAGCGTTATCTAAAATTATTTGCGCATTGGCAACATTTTGTTCAAGTTGATGAAGTTGACTATATTTATCATAAGCAGCAGTTTGAGCATTTAACGCTTGGTCAGCATCCTTTTGAGCAGTTGCCTTAGCAGCATTTGCAGCATCTAACTTAGCATTTGCATCCTTAACATTAACAGCTGCATCATCGTTAGCCTTTTGCAAAGCAGCCATAGCGTCATCAAGAGCTTTTTGAGCATCTTGGTAAGCTGCTTCATAGCCTTCCTTGATGTAATCTTCTGCATCACTGTTTTGTGCATCATCGTTCAATGCCTTAGCTTCTTTAACTGCTTGGTAAGCCTTA
>NZ_JAJGUA010000005.1:0-368 GCF_020784695.1 Limosilactobacillus secundus | reverse complement strand
GTGCATCAACGTCGTTGAGCCAAAGTGAAAGTGCCTCAACTTCACTTAGTCAAAGTGAAAGTGCCTCAACCTCGTTGAGTCAAAGTGAGAGTGCATCAACGTCGTTGAGCCAAAGTGAGAGTGCATCGACATCACTTAGTCAAAGCGAAAGTGCGTCAACCTCATTGAGTCAGAGTGAGAGTGCCTCAACGTCGCTTAGTCAAAGCGAAAGTGCGTCAACGTCGCTTAGTCAAAGCGAAAGTGCGTCAATCTCATTGAGTCAGAGCGAAAGTGCTTCGACATCACTTAGCCAAAGTGAGAGTGCATCAACGTCGTTGAGCCAAAGTGAAAGTGCCTCAACTTCACTTAGTCAAAGTGAAAGTGCCTCA
>NZ_JAJGUA010000046.1:0-124921 GCF_020784695.1 Limosilactobacillus secundus | reverse complement strand
GGTCATATGATGCCAGATCATGTGCACTTGTTAGTAAGTATTCCGCCGAAGCTAAGTGTATCGCAGTTTATGGGATACTTAAAAGGGAAAAGTGCATTAATGATGTTTGATCGACATGCAAACTTAAAATACAAATATGGGAACCGACATTTTTGGGCTGAAGGCTACTACGTAAGTACAGTTGGATTGAATGAATCCACGATAAAGAAGTATATCCGAGATCAAGAGAAACATGATATAGCAATGGATAAGCTAACAAGTGTGGAATATTCGGACCCTTTTAAGGGTAAGTGAAGTAGTACAAACACCGCTTAAAGCGGTGGCAAAGTAGTCAGAGCATTTTGGCTTGAGCAAAGCGAAAGCCAGCGCCTTGAGACGCCGGCTTTTATTATCGGCTTATAGCCGATGTGCAAACCACCCGTTTGACGGGTGGTTATGATTTTAAATGATAGTTATTTTTTTTAGAATTTTTCGACTGCTATACTAATATTCTTATGTATTAATAATCATTAGATGATATAATCTATTGACTAAGTACTTGATGTGATATGATAGATTTATCCAATTAATAATTTAAAGCTATTTTTAGGAGGACTAGCATGCGAAAAATTTTCAGTCGTGAGAACTGGGAGTTTTATTTTGAACACCCAGCCGTCCGCTGGAATATCTGCTATATAGTGCTTTTAACAATCATTGGGCTTATTTTAGGGTTTGTGGATAACTGGATTGTTGGACTAATTGTTTTAATAATCGCAGTTATTGGTGGAGCTATTAGTATTAGGCGGTTAAGAAAATTAGTAGTCGATGCTCATGAATATTTAAATGAATTAACGTATAAAGTCCAACGTGGGCAACAAGAAGCATTGCTGGAAATGCCCATGGGAATGATTATGTTAAATAAGCGTCATGAGGTTGAATGGATTAATCCATATATGGCGCGTTATTTTAATCTTGAAATTGTTGTAGGGAAGCCGATTGCAGATGTTGATGCAAAATTAGCGGAATTAATAAAAGATCATGCAGATGATAAGCAAACACAAGTAGTGACTTGGCGTGACCATCAATTTGAATTTTTGATTCAGCATCACGGACAGGTAGTTTATTTATTAGATATTACAAAATATGAACAGATTAGTGCACAATATAAGGACGAACAAATCTTCATTGGTAATATTTACCTAGATAATTATGATGAGCTGATTCAAGGAATGAGTGATTCTGATGTCTCTAATCTTCATAATTACGTAACTTCGCAAATAAGCGATTGGGCAGTTGCTAATCACTTATTGATGAAGATTATTGATGATGATAATTACTTGATCATTGGACATCAAGCTTCATTAAAGGAACTTGAAAAGCAAAAATTCAAGATTCTTGATGTTATTCGTGAAAATACGTCTAAGCAAAATTCACCAGTTACTCTTAGTGTCGGGATTGCTTATGGCGAAAATGATTTGATAAAACTTGCTGATACAGCACAAAATAATCTTGACCTCGCGTTAGGTCGTGGGGGAGACCAAGTTGTTGTTCGTGCTCAGGATCAGGAAGCACGTTTTTATGGTGGAAAGACCAATCCGATGGAGAAACGAACCCGGGTACGAGCACGGATGATTAGTCAGGCATTACAAGAATTAATGGCCCAATCAGATCAATTATTTGTGATGGGTCATACCAATCCAGATATGGATTCAATTGGTGCTTGTTTGGGGATTCGACGGATTGCGGAAATGAATGGTAAAGAATGTTGGATTGTGATTGATGACGAACATCCACACTCTGATATTCAACGTTTGATGCGTGAGATTAATAATTACCAGACGATTAAGGACCATATTATTTCACCAGTCGAAGCGTTAGAAAAAGCAACAAATAACAGTTTGTTAGTGATGGTTGATCATGCTAAGCGGGGAATTACGATTGCCCCTGAATTATATGATAAAATGCAAAACAGACTTGTTATCATTGACCACCACCGTCGCGGCGAAGATTTCCCTGAAAATCCATTGCTTGTTTATATCGAACCATATGCTTCATCAACTTGTGAGTTAATTACGGAAATGTTTGAATACCAACCACGCGAAGGAAAGGGACTTAATAAGCTTGAAGCAACAGCAATGCTAACAGGGATTCAAGTTGATACAAAATCATTCACCAAGAGTGCTGGTACACGAACTTTTGATGCGGCTAGTTACTTGCGTTCTGCTGGTGCCGATGGTTTAATGATTCAATCATTTATGAAAGAAAATCCAGAAACTTTCATGATGCGTAATCATTTGATTTCAAGAGCAGAAATAAATGATAAAATAGCATTATGTACGGGTGAAGAGGGACAGGTTTATGATCCTGTTACGGCTGCCCAAGCTGCTGATATGTTGCTCCAAATGAGTGGAATTGAAGCTTCATTTGTAATTTTTGAACGCGCTGATAACAAGATTGGAATTTCAGCACGCTCAATGGGAAACGTCAACGTTCAGGTAATCATGGAAAAAATGGGTGGTGGCGGTCACCTTGCAAATGCTGCTACACAAATCAGTGATAAAGATATTACTCAGGTCAAACAAGAGTTAGTCGATATTCTAACTAAACCTGATAAAGAGCAAGACGATACAGAGGAGTGATCATAATGAAAGTTATTTTTACACAAGATGTACGGGGTCGTGGTCAACGTGGCCAAATTAAGGAAGTTCCAGATGGCTATGCTCAAAACTACTTAATTAAGCGTGGATTAGCAAAACAAGCTACTAAAGCGGCGATGAGCCAATTGAAAGGTCAACAACGGGCTGAGGAAAAACATGCTGCTGAAGAATTAGCTGATGCTAAGCGGATGAAGAAGATTCTTGAAGATGATAATACAGTTGTTGAATTAAGCGGAAAAGCCGGTACAGATGGCCGGATGTTTGGTTCAATTTCAACAAAACAAATTGCAACTGCTTTACAAAAACAATTTGACCTTAAAATTGATAAGCGAAAGATTGAGCTGGCAGCCCCAATTAAGGCGCTTGGTTACGTTAATGTCCCAATCAAGCTTCATCCAGAAGTAGAAGCTCAAATTCGTGTTCACATTGCTGAAAAGTAATGAGGATTAATAGATTTAAGGAGCGGTATCGTCATGGATAATGCACCAGTGCAAGAAGAGCCACGCGATATTGAAGCAGAAAAAGCAGTTCTTGGAGCTGCTTTTTTAAGTAAAAACGCGTTGGCTGATGCGATGGAATATCTTGAGCCGCAAGATTTTTATCGGAAGGCTCATCAAATTATTTTTGAAAAGATGGTCCAACTAAATGATGCGGACCAGCCAATCGATCCGTTAACGATGAAAAATGTCCTCGATCAGGATAACCAAACGGAAAATGTTGGTGGAGTTGCTTATATTGCTGAACTTGCAACAGCGGTTCCGACGGCTGCTAATGTTGTCTATTACTCTAAGATTGTTCATGATAAGGCGATTTCACGACGGTTGATCAATACTGCAACCAAGATTATTAATGATAGCTATGCCGGAAATGACAAAATTGAAGATCAGCTTGACCGAGCTGAGCAAGAAATTATGTCAGTTTCGGAAAATAGTCGGCAAACTGGTTTCAAAAGTATTAGTGACGTTTTACAAGAGTCAATTAATCATGTTAGCGAGTTATCTAGTCAGGATTCAGAAATTACTGGGCTTTCAACTGGGTACGCACAATTAGATGAGATGACAACTGGTCTTCATAAAGATGAGTTGGTGATTATTGCGGCACGGCCTGCTGTTGGTAAGACCGCCTTTGTTTTGAATATTGCCCAAAACGTTGCAACTAGAACTGACAATACAGTGGCAATTTTCAGCCTTGAAATGGGTGCGGAGTCTTTAGCAAATCGGATGCTTTGTGCTGAAGGAAATATTAATGCTAATCACTTACGGACGGGGCAGCTTACGCAAGATGAATGGCAAAGTTTATTTATCGCCACTGGAGCTTTAAGTAATGCTAGTATCTATATTGACGATACACCGGGAATTAAGGTAGCAGAAATTCGGGCACGTTGTCGGCGCTTAGCAAAGGAAAAGGGTAACTTAGGATTGATCGTAATTGATTACCTTCAGTTGATTGAAGGGAGTAATCCTGATAATCGACAACAAGAAGTTTCAGAGATTTCTCGGCAATTAAAGAAGCTGGCAAAGGAATTAGAAGTTCCAGTTATTGCCCTATCACAGTTGTCCCGGGGAGTTGAACAACGACAAGATAAGCGCCCGGTTTTATCTGATATTCGTGAATCTGGATCGATTGAACAAGATGCAGATATTGTTAGTTTCCTTTATCGTGATGATTATTATGAGCACGATGAAGATGCGGACGATAATAATAACCAGGAAAATAATCAGGATGATGATGGATCAAATGCTAGTGAAGTTGAAGTCATCATCGAAAAGAATCGTAGTGGTCCGCGGGGAACAGTTAAATTATTATTTGCAAAATCCTATAATAAGTTCACGTCGATTTCTTATATCCCTGAAGATAATAATTAAAAACTAAATTTCTAAGAGGGCATTTCAGGAAAAACTGAGGTAGCCCTTTTAGTGCGCTTAAGACATTAAAAATGTTTTTAAAAAAATAAACGGTATGATAGTAATTGAGGAGGCGTAAACAATGAACCGTCAAGGCGTAGAATTAAAATGGCTTTTATTCGGAATGTTCCTTGGAAGTATTGGGAATAGTTTTGTCTGGCCCTTAACAACAATCTATATTCATGATCAGTTGCATGAGTCATTAACTGTTTCAGGAATCGTTTTACTATTTTATTCAGGAGCAAATGTTGTTGGAAGTTATATTAGTGGAATGCTATTTGATCGAGCTAACCCGCGAAAATTGATGATTGGCGGGACGTTGCTTGCGACGATCGTAATGGCTATTATGATTTTCTTCAATGGCTGGCCGATATATGGAATTCTTTTAACAGTCATTGGGTTCTTTAATGGTTGGATCATTACAATGGTTAATTCTTTTGCGACCCGTTCAGGACGAGATGGGCGTTATGTCTTTAATATGTTGTATTTTGCCAATAACTTGGGAATGGTGATTGGAACTACTATTGTCGGTCCACTTTATCAGTATGCAGATGGCAATGTTTCACCAATGTTTTTGATTACCACAATTCTCTATACAATGTTCTCCCTTGTTGTTATCTTTTTCTTTAAAGATAGTCAACGAACAGTTGCAAGGGCTGAGGATGAAGAAGATAAGGAAGAGACCAAGACAGTTAATATTAAGATGCCTCAAGCTAACTTATGGATTAACTGGATCTTCTTTATTGCCTTAGTTGTAATCTGGACAATGTATGAACAATGGGCAAGTAACTTATCAGTTTTCATGACTGATCAAGGAATCTCAATGACGAAATATAGTCTTTTGTGGACATTAAATGGGATTTTAATCGTTGTTTTCCAACTAGGAATTACTTGGCTTAATCGTTGGGTTAATCGACCATATGCGCAAGTATTTATTGGGATGTTTACAATTGGTTTCTCATTTGTATTATTACTTTACGCTCACTCATATAGTTGGTTTGTTGCGGCAATGGTCGTTTTGACAATTGGTGAAGCCACTGCTTTGCCAACGATGCCTGCCATTGTAAACAGCCTTTCACCCGTTGCTGTTAAGGGAAAATATCAGGGGATTTTGAACGCATTTTCTTCTTTAGGAAAGGCAATTGGTCCGCTATTTGGTGGATTGATGATTGAAGCGACTTCTTATCATATCCTCTTTATTATTTGTGCGATTTCAATTTTTGTAATGGAAATAATAGTAGTCTTTATTATTAAGATAAAACGTGCAAAAGCAGTTGAATATTAAAGAAGTGATTAGATGTTTTACAATAATTTTGATAATATACATGGTGAAGATCGTTATGGAATGGTAGGAAAGACAGGAGATCCTTTTAGGGAAGAATGCGAACTAAGGATTTCCTGTTATCAGTGCCATGAACAACCGTTAGTAATTGCGGAAAGAAATTGGATGGATACGAATAATGATGACTCGCAACGATACCAAATTGTGGTAGTTTGTGAGCATTGTGGTGCCGTTGATGAGTTCATTGTTAATGATGGTCGCGAGCATCAAATTAGCAAATTAAAACGTAGTAAATATCAGCCAACAGAAAAGAATATTATAAATAATGGAACTGTGAACTAGAATGTTCATGGTTCTTTTTTAATCCGTTTTTATTAACCAAAACTTGAGAGATTTGCTATGATGGTAGTTGAAATCAAATTAAAAGCAATGAGGTGAATGTTGATGAAAACCAAGAAATATCGTTATACTGGAAAAGACTTTGATATTAAGACGGCACCAACTAAGGTAAAAGATTCTGCTGATGATCTTAAGAAGATTAAAAAGAAGATTACGAAAAATATAAAGTCAATCAAGAATGCGCAAAAGATGATGTATGCGCGGCGCCATTATGGTGTTTTAGTAGTATTTCAAGCAATGGATGCAGCAGGAAAAGATAGTATGATTTCGCATATCTTTGCGGGCGTAAATCCAGTTGGGTTTAAGGTGGCTAATTTTAAACAACCAACAGGTCGCGAATTACGTCATGATTATCTCTGGCGAATTAATCGTGAATTGCCTATGCGTGGGGATATTGGTGTTTTCAATCGATCTTATTATGAAGATGTTCTTGTTTCACGCGTTCACCCATCGTTAATTTTACAAGCTAATTTACCAGGAATTGATTCTATTCATGACGTTAACAGTAAATTTTTCGATAGTCGTTATGAAGATATTCGGCAATATGAGAGTTATTTGACACGTAATGGCTACTTAATCGTAAAGTTCTTTCTCCATGTATCAAAGGAAGAACAGAAGAAGCGCTTCTTAGCACGGATTGATACGCCGGAAAAGAATTGGAAGTTCTCAGCAGCTGATATTCGCGAACGTCAATATTGGGATGATTATCAAAAGGCATATGAAAAGGCGATTAATGCTACCGCCACAAAGGAAAATCCATGGTATGTTATTCCAGCTGATGATAAGTGGTACTCGCGTTTAATTGTATCTGATATTTTGACAAAGAAGATCAATAGTTTGCCATTAGCTTATCCCGAGGTTTCACCAGAACAAGAAATGAGTTTACAACAGGCAAGAAAAGAACTAATAGCAGAAGATAAGTAAATAAAAAGGACGTTTGAATGACGTCCTTTTTATTTACGTGGTTTGTATATGTATTGGTGGAAAAAGGAATATATTGCTAACATAAAACAATAGAGTAACATATTAAGGTGCTTATTAATGAGACCATAGATTACAATTATGATCATTAATGCTGTCCATATATACCCTAAAAGAGTATAGTGACTTTGCTTATACCAGTATTTTCCCAAGAAAAAACATTCTTTATAGTATAAATATTCTAGCAGAATACAAAATAAAATAGGAATTAAAATATTTGACCAATAATTAGAAGGACTCCAAAAATAAAATCCTATAAGCAACCAAAACAATCCACGAATGATATTAAATGCTTGTGAGGCTTTATCGCGGTTTAGGAAACTAGTTAGGTCTTTATTCTCTCTAAGTAAGGAATCAACAGAAACATGATATATCTCACTGAGAGCAAGAAGTAATTTTAAATCAGGGTAACTTTTGTTGTTTTCCCATTTGGAAAGGGTTTGTCGCGTGATGTGTAATTCATCTGCAACGTTTTGCTGAGTTAGTCCTAACTCTTTGCGTCGACTAAGAATTTGTTCGCCAAATGACATATTAATTTGCTCCTCATATTTTGATATAAGAATACGAAAATAGTAGGAAAAAGTCTAGCAATGATTTATTGCAATGCCTATATAATAAGGGTTACGCTAAAGGAACTAAAAAACACATTATTCATTCAAAAAAGTAAAAAAGCAGTTTTCAAATATATGTTTAAGTATATAAATCCTCAAAAAATGATTTTTAGCATTTATATATGAATTTCTAATGATAATAACCCCTGAAAATCGATTTTCAGGGGTTATTATGTTAGTATTTTAATATACTAACACCAAAAAATAGCTTTTTAGCTTTAAGGAGGGAAGATAAATAATGAAATACATACCATTATCTAAATATAAGTATTTTATTGAAGATAAGACGAATGACCCAGCAGCAATTGAAAGTGAATATCAGAGTCGACTGAACGGGTATACAAGCCAGAAGACAACTCTGTTTCCTCTTCTTAACTATCGCGATGGTACACAGACAAGTAAATATCCAATTTTCTATCTTCCATTACCGGAAATTCAAAACCTGGCGGATCAGCTTAGGCGTAATTCTAATATGATTGAGGATATTTCAGTAACGCTTCCCCAAGTTGCGATTAATCAGTTTTTGAATTCATTATTACTCTCTGAAATTTTCTACACTAATGATATTGAAGGTGTGAAAACGAGTCGTGTTGAAATTAGTACTGTTATTCAGGAAAATAACCACCAAATAAATGGTGATGATCATATATCAAAGAAAAGGCTTGGTTCAACTATAAAAATGTACCAGCGCACCCAATCAGGGAAAAAAGTTGAAATCAATGTTCTTCAAGACTATAGAAAAATCTATGATTCATTGTTAAAAGGCGAACTTAATAAAGATCGACTGCCTAACGGAAAAATATTTCGTGATAAGCTTCCTAATAGCGAAGTGCTTTCGATTGGGGATGGCATTAAAACAGTTCATCGACCACCAACCACGGAAACTGCAATCAAGAGTGCCCTTACAGCTTTAATTGAATATATGAATAATGATGATACCCCTTCAATATATAAAGCTCTTGTAACTCACTTTTTCTTTGAAAATACCCATCCGTTTCTTGATGGTAACGGTCGAATGGGGCGTTATCTTTTGTCGTCATATATTGCTAACAAATTTGATCGCTTTACTGGCTTTTCTGTGGCTACTGCAATTCATAATAATGTTCAGCAATACTATAAGGTATTTAAGGATGCCGATAATGCGGAAAATAGAGCTGATTTAACATTTTTTATTCAAAAATTATTAATGATACTTGTTAGTCAGCAGGAAAAAGTAATTAAGATTTTGAGTCAATCTCGTGAAAAGCTTGATAAAGCCAATGAAATTATTAGTCAGTGGGTCAATGAACACCATCATCAATTAGCTGCAACGTCTGATAGTTTGTATTGTAATGTTCTATATCTTCTTGCACAATCAAAGCTATTTACTAACCAGTTAGATTTAGGAATTAAAGATAATGATATTATTGAAACTTTGAAGAAGAGTAATCGCCGTTACCCAATGACAAAGACTAAGGCAGCCATTGAAAAATTAGAAGCACTTGGCGCAATTGAAATTGTTTCTAAGCGTCCTAAACAACATGTAATTACAATTTTATAACAAAAAAAGACCACCGATTATTCGGTGATCTTTTTTATATGATGGGCAGTCAGGGGATCGAACCCTGGACCCACGGATTAAGAGTCCGTTGCTCTGCCAGCTGAGCTAACTGCCCATGTCTTTGACAACATAAATAATAATATCAACTTCCGATCATTTTCGCAAGTGTTTTTCTGAATTTATTTAATAAATTTTCAAATCCATATTTTAATTAGGTGTCTAACTGTTATAATTAACAATAAATTAAAATTGGGAGTAATTTCATGGCATTAAAAAAAGATAAATTTGAGCAAATGAACCGTTTATTGCGGAACTATATGATTAACATGAAGCATTTTTATACTGAACTTGCCCCTGAACTAGATATAACTCCACAGCAAGCTCATACGCTTTTTTATATAGAAAAACACGCTGGTCTTATTCAACGAGAATTAGGTGACCATTTCCATTTACGGAATGCTAGTGTTACCAGTATGGTGAAAAATCTTGAACGCGACGGGTATATTATCCGGAAGGCGGATCAAGAGTCAGCACGAATTAAGCGGATTTTTCTTACCAAAAAAGGTGAAGAAAAAACTAATGAGGTTAAAGAAATATTTGATAAAGCTTATTTGCAGATTATTGCCCGCCTCGATGAAGAAGATATTGATGCAATAGTTAAAGGGATGACTAATATTAATAACAATCTAAAAAAAAAGTTAGACTCTTGACAGTTAGGTATCTATGTGTTTAAATATTCATCATCATTAAAAGTTAGATATTTAACTGTTAGGAGGCTTATGCTTTGAACAGAAATAAATTTAGTTTTCGAAGTTTTTTTAGTTTAATAAATCAATTACATCCGCAGTATATTAAGCTTTTTGTGGGAATCTTACTAGGTTTTATCTCCACGGGTGCTAACCTATTTGTTCCTCAACTAGCGCAAAAGCTAATTAATAATTTTAAGAGTATTAGTCCAACGTTGGCAATTTTAACAGTTGTCATTTTTATAGCAGGGTTAATTACAAGTGCGTTATCAGGGTTATTATTAGGAATTTTTGGTGAAAATGTTGTTTCTAAATTACGGAAACAATTATGGCAAAAACTACTTAAAATGCCTGTAAAATATTTTGATGATGTTAAAACAGGCGAAATCAGTTCACGCTTAGTTAATGATACGTCACAGGTGAAGGATTTACTTGCTTCAACATTACCAAATGCAATGACATCGCTTCTGCAATTCGTTGGTGCACTGGTTATTATGCTAGCAATGGATTGGCGAATGACATTGTTGATGTTTGTGGCAGTTCCCTTAGTGATTTTAGTCATGTTACCGGTGATGAATCAGTCGCGTAAGATTGGTCGTGTTCGGCAAGATGAATTAGCAAAATTTGCTAGTGATTCCACCGATGTACTAGGTGAGGTCCGATTAGTTAAGTCTTCAAACGGTGAAGAACATGAACTGGCAAAGGGAAATCGTCGTATCGACAATTTATATCATGTCGGAAGAAAAGAAGCGTTGATTAACTCAGTAACGCAACCAATTACAAACATGCTCATGATGATAATGTTTCTTGGGATTCTTGGTTACGGAGCAATTCGTGTTATGAATGGTGCAATGACAATGGGCGCCTTAGTTTCGTTTTTAATGTATCTTTTCCAGATTATTAGTCCTGTTGTTGTAATTAGTCAGCTCTTCAATAATATGGCAAAGACTAGCGGAGCCACGGAGCGTATCCAACAAATCTTAACTGAACCAGAAGAATTTGCTGCTGATAAAGCAGAAAAAGATATTGCGAGTGCACCATTGAAATTTGAGAATGTTGATTTTGCATATGAGGAAGGTAAGCCAGTCTTACGAGATGTTAGTTTTGAAACTAAACCCAATGCAGTGGTAGCTTTTGCTGGCCCATCTGGTGGAGGAAAGACAACTATTTTCTCGTTGATTGAACGATTCTATCAGCCTACAGGTGGGAAAATTTTGATTGGTAAAGAGAATATCGAAAATGTAGACTTAGCCAAGTGGCGTGAACAAATTGGTCTCGTAAGTCAAGATGCCGCGGTAATGCCAGGAACTATTCGTGATAATTTAACTTATGGGTTGCGAAGAGAAGTCTCAGATGAGGAGCTTTGGCACGCGTTAAGACTGGCTTATGCAGATGGTTTTGTCAGTAAAATGAAAGATCAGTTAGAAACCGAAATTGGGGAACGAGGGATCAAACTTTCTGGGGGACAACGGCAACGAATAGCGATTGCGCGAGCTTTTCTTCGCGATCCCAAAATCTTAATGCTTGATGAAGCCACTGCTAGCTTGGATGCTGAATCAGAGGCAATGGTTCAAAAAGCACTTGGAGACTTAATGCAAGGAAGAACAACGCTTGTAATAGCTCATCGCTTGAGTACGATTGTCGATGCAGATAAAATTTACTTTATTGAAAATGGAACAGTATCTGGCGCAGGAACCCATCAAGAATTATTAAAAACAACACCACTATATGCACAATATGTAAAAGATCAATTTAAATAAAATAAAGTGAGTAGAAAATATTCTTCTCGACAAGGCTCGAGGCTAAGTATCGTTCGTACTTAGCCTCGAGCCTTGTGCTTATTTTCCACGTTATCTTACTGCTATTTTAAGTATGAAAAAAAGCGATTGAGATAAAATCTCAATCGCTGTAAACCTCTGATGGGCAGTCAGGGGATCGAACCCTGGACCCACGGATTAAGAGTCCGTTGCTCTGCCAGCTGAGCTAACTGCCCATATCCTTTAACAGAATACTTAGATATTTTAACCTGTCAGTGATCAAATGTCAAATATTTTTCATAAGTTTTTAGAAAATATTTATGGGACTTTTCCCTGTGCTATAATAGAGGCACTGATATATAGCAGATTTAAAGTAATTAATCAATTAACCCAATGGAGGGAATCATTGATATGGCAAAGAAAATTTTAGTTGTTGATGATGAAAAACCAATTTCTGATATCATCAAATTTAATCTTGAAAAAGAAGGATATGAAGTTGTCGTAGCCTATGATGGTGAAGCAGCTTTAGAACAAGTTGAAGCAGAAAATCCTGATTTAATTATTCTAGACCTAATGCTCCCGAAGATCGATGGACTTGAAGTCGCCAAGCGGGTTCGGGCCAAGCATACCATGCCGATTATTATGGTAACCGCTAAAGATTCGGAACTAGATAAGGTGCTAGGGCTTGAACTTGGGGCCGATGATTATGTTACTAAGCCATTCTCCAACCGCGAACTAGTAGCACGAGTAAAGGCTAATTTGCGACGGCAAGCTACTCTGAAGGCACCAGCAGAAGAAGAAAATAATACCGATATTCAAATTGGCGACCTTACGATTCATCCTGAAGCCTACACCGTAACTAAGCGGGGCGAAAATATCAATTTAACACATCGTGAATTTGAGCTTCTCCATTATCTAGCTCAACATATTGGACAAGTTATTAATCGCGAACATCTTCTTCAGACTGTATGGGGTTATGACTATTTTGGGGATGTACGGACAGTTGACGTTACCGTTCGTCGGCTTCGTGAAAAGATTGAAGATAACCCTAGCCATCCACAATGGTTAATTACCCGGCGTGGTGTTGGCTATTACCTAGCAAATCCTGATCAGAATTAGAGGCTGAACCATTGTGAACAGCAAGTTAAAATTTTATCAATCGATTCGTTTTAAAATCGCTCTCGTATTTGTGTTAATTTTAATGTTAACACTTGAATGTGTTGGGGCGGTTTTTGTGCGTCAATTAGAGCATCAAAACCTTAATACGTTTAAACAAACCATTGAATTACCGTCTTACGTTGATAATTCTTTAGCAGAGCAGTTATCGCAATCAAATACTAAAAAAGCTAACAAACAGATTAATCAAATTCTTTCAGAAGTTAATAACAATAATATTTCTGAAATTCGGGTGGTTGATAGTAAGAGCATTGTGCGGGGAACAAGCAACGCTGATAATCGGAATGCGATCGGTCAGAAAACAACTGATCAAGCCATCAAAGCAACCTTGCTAAATAATAGGTCGCATACCGAAAATTTGTATGATAATTCAAATCATACGCGCTACTATGTTAATGTTATTCCCCTCGTGGATAACAGTAATAATAACGTTGTGGGAGCTGTTTACCTGCGAGCTAGTTTGGAAAGTGTCTACTCTAATATTAATAATATTACTTTGGTATACTTGTCCGCGGCGATGATTACTATTGTTCTGAGTTTGATCTTGGCAATTATTATTTCCCAGGAAATTACCCGCCCAATTGAAGAAATGAGAAAACAAACATTACGAATTGCTCGGGGCGACTATTCCGGTCAAGTAAAAGTATTGGGAAATGACGAGTTAGGGCAATTAGCAGGGGCAGTTAATAATCTTTCGGTCCGGGTTGAAGAGGCACAGGAGTCGAGTGATTCTGAGCGACGGCGGCTTGATAGCATTTTGTCCCATATGTCTGATGGGGTTCTAGCCACTGATCGTCGAGGGAATGTGACAATTGTAAATAATATGGCGTTACAGTTACTGGGTGTCGAAAATGAAGATGATTTAATTGGTAAGTCTATTATTGATGTGTTGGATATTCGTCATGACTATACCGTTCGTCAACTAGTAAATGGTGAACAGCGCGAGATGATTATTGATATGTCAAACTCTGGCAATAATTTGATCTTAAATGCCTACTTCTCACCAATTCAACGTGAATCTGGTTTTGTCAGTGGGCTTGTTTGTGTTCTTCATGACGTAACGAGTCAACAAAAAGAGGAACGCGAACGGAAGCAATTCGTTTCAAACGTCTCGCATGAGTTGCGGACCCCATTAACAAGTGTCCGAAGCTATGTTGAAGCATTAAGTGATGGTGCTTGGCAAGATAAAGAAATTGCCCCTAAGTTCTTAAAGGTTGTTCAGGATGAGACGGACCGGATGATTCGGATGATCAATGACCTGTTGAGCCTATCACGGATGGATGCAGGGACAACGAAGCTCAATCTGGAATACGTAAATATCAATGAGTTATTTAACTATATCTTAGATCGTTTCGATATGATTATTAAAAAAGAAGAAGATCCAAAAAAGAAAAAATATACTATTGAACGATACTTTACTAAGAAAGATTTATGGGTTGAGATTGATACCGATAAGTTTACCCAGGTAATTGATAATATTATGAATAATGCGATTAAATATTCTCCAGATGGCGGTGTAATTACAACACGATTACTGGAGACGCATAATCATGTTATTTTAAGTATTTCTGATCAAGGTTTAGGGATTCCACGAAAAGATCTTGGACGTATCTTTGATCGATTCTTCCGCGTTGATAAGGCAAGAAGCCGGAAGCAAGGGGGAACAGGTCTAGGATTAGCTATTTCCAAGGAAGTTATCAATATGCTTGGTGGACAAATTTGGGTTGATAGTGTAGAAGGCAAGGGTTCAACCTTCTATATTTCCTTGCCATATGTACCTTATGAGGAGGAAGACTGGGATGATGAAGAAGCTGAAAAGTAATTGGCAAGCAATCGCCTTAACGGTTGTTGTGCTTCTTAGTCTATTCATTTCATGGATTGTTTGGACCAACCCATTTCCTTTTGAGGGAGCACGCCACGAAAATTTCAATAATAGCCAATCACAACAATATACACCGCAATCAATGGGTGATGTTTATCTTCCAACTAAAGCAGTGGAGACAAATAAAAAGGGAACTCAGAATCAACTTTATAGCCCTAAAGCTAATTTAATTCTGAGCGTAAAAAAAGAGTTAGAGGATTGGAAATTAGGTCGGACAAATGTTGTCAAACAAAATAACAGTGATGTTTATCTGAGTTATTTGCGGCGGCGGAACTCGTTAATGCTAACATATCCGGACGAGGTACCAAGCTCAGTCTTCAATGAAACATTTTCCCAGTCAATCGATACTGACCGGGTTAATCAGATTAACCATGTTGTTATCCCGCTAAACGGGCAACATGAGATTTACTTACTTGGTGACCACCATTATAGTGTGTACCGAGTACGGGTAGAGCAAGGAAAATTTAACCATATTCGGCAACTCTTAAAGTCAATGGATCGGATTCCAGTTGACCATAAAATTATTAACGGAGTAGCTGTAATGATGTATCCGCGGTCCTTTGAGTTACCAGCATTAGGATATCAAATTACTGCGCAAAATATTGATACCCTTAGCGCTAGTCTAATGAGTACTAACCAACACACAACAATTACGGCAAATCGGAATGGCAATGAAACTACTTATACGGACGGGACTAATCGTCGGCTGATATTTAATCGCCAAAATGGAACGCTTAAATACGAAAATTATCTTAGTAAGGATGATCGGGAATCAACAAGCCAGATCTTCCCACACTTCTATAATAAGTTGACGACAATTGGAATTCCGCTTGATAATTTGCGCTATGATGAGGTAAGTGAGCATGGGCGCCGGTTAAACTATCGTGCTTATGTTAATAGCTTTCCAATTTTCAATAGTGATGGTTATGGGGAAGTAACGCTTGAATCCACAAGTGGTGGAAATGAACGTTTCTGGCTAAGTCTTTATAGTCTTCAAATCCCATTGCCAATTGATCACCAAATGGTCAAACTCCCATCCAGTGCAGATGTAATTAACCAATTACATGCAACCAACCGAATGCATGATATCAAGGACTTACGTGTCGGGTATGTTTGGAAAACTGATAAAGATAGCCATGTTGTAAAGTTAGTGCCAACATATTTCATTAAGTATCGCGGCCACTGGGTTGAATATACTGAGTTAGAAAAGTAGGAGGGTTAAAGAATGAATTTTAAACGTATTCAATGGATCTTTATCCTTGCCTTTTTGCTTTTTGATATCTTTGTTGGAAGTTCATTAATTTTAGAAACTAGATTTACAGTTTCTAATGGTCAGCAAAATCGACAATCAACAGTGTTAAAAGAAATGCGTAGTGACTCGATTAGTTATGGCGAGCTTTCTAACAAGCAACAAACCGGATATTATATTGCTGGAAAAAAATCATCGGATGGCGGAGTCTTAGAGCAAGAAACCGGGAAATTACGTAATCAAAATTTTCGCCTTTCTTCAGGAACATTGACTAGTGAGTTCGATAAGCCAATTAAGACAACTAAAAATAATGATATTCGGCGTGTCGACCAGCTGCTAAAAAATAAAAAGATGGTAAGTTTGGGAAATCATTATCGTTATAACAAGGAATTATCTGACAAAAATACCCTTGTTTATACGCAAATGCTAGAAGGAAAGCCGCTATTTTCAAATGATGGGCAAATTCGTTTTCGGATCAACTCTAACCATGAGATAACAGGCTATACGCAGACTTACTTGCAAGATGTTGAAATCCTCCGGCAACGGTCAAATACGATTAGTCAGCGCCGAGCAATTACTTGGTTATATAAACATAACCAGATTCCTAATAATTCCCGCATTAGGTGGTCGGTGCTCAGTTATTCTAAGCTCCTTAACACTACTACTGATGATAAAGCGGTCTATGTGCCAACGTGGACTGTTGAAATCAAAACTAAAAATTCAGGAGCAATTCAACAATTACAAGTTAACGCATTCAATAGTACAGTTATGAAGGAAACGCCAGATAGTGTGAATACGAACTCGTTAAATAATAAGTAATTGAGGAGGAACTTTAAGTGACAGAAACGGATCCATTACGTTATAGTGTACTTGCGAGTGGGAGTACTGGGAATGTAACTTATTTGGAAACGCACAACCACCGGATCTTAATTGATGCTGGTTTAAGTGGGAAGCGGATTGAAAATTTAATGAAGAAGATTGATCGATCATTAAAAGACATCGATGCAATTTTTGTAACGCATGAACACAGTGATCATACGCATGGTGTGGGTGTCTTGGCACGCCGTTATGGAATGGATGTGTATGCCAATGAGGGTACCTGGCAGGCAATGGCCGATAAAGTTGGTAAAATCCCATTAGCACAAAAGCATATTATTGCACCAAATACTGTTAAGGATTTGGGAGACATGGATATTGAAAGTTTTGCGGTATCCCATGATGCTGCACAACCGCAATTTTACCAAGTTCACCACAATAATAAGACCTTCTGTATTATTACGGATACTGGTTATGTTTCTGATCGAGTTGCGGGAACCATCCGAAATGCAGATGCCTATGTAATGGAATGCAATCATGATACAGAAATGTTGCGGATGGGTCCTTATTCATGGCCATTAAAGCAACGAATATTAGGGGATGAGGGGCACCTTTCCAATGAAGAAGGTGCTGATGCATTGATGAGTGTTGTTGGTCGGCGAACTAAAGAGATTTTTCTTGGTCACCGTAGTCAACATAACAATATGCGTTCACTAGCCCACTTAACGGTTGCAAGTTTGATGGAGCAGCATGACTTTGGGGTTGATCATGATTTTAAATTGCAAGATGCTGAACCAGAAGAACCAAGCCAGTTAATGACGTTATAATAAAAGAGATCATGGTTTCTATCGACTTTATTCAATGATTTTTCATATTTAAATTGTAATTTGAAGATAGTAATTCTTTAACTTAGTGGAGGGTTTAATTGATGAATAGGATAAAACAAGCTTTTAAAGATCGTTTGTGGCTAGGCGTAATTATTGTCGGCTTATTTGCTGGGCTTATTGGTGGTGGAATCGCCTTAGGAATTAATAACCTGATACAACATCATGAAGAAGTGACGAGTACACGGGTTCCAGCTGGATCTAATAAATCTGGTGGCACGAAGGTTAATAAGAATAAGGCAGATTTAAACGGGGAAGCATCTCAAGCTTATAAGTCCGTTCAAGGAGCTGTTGTTAGTGTTATTAATAAACAAAAAGTTCAGCAATCAAGTGGGAGACTAGGCATTTTTGGTTATGGCAACAGTAGTAATGGAAGCAACAGTGATTCTTCTAGCGATAATAAATTAGAAACAGCTAGTGAAGGGTCAGGAGTTATTTACAAGAAGAGTGGAAATTCGGCTTATGTTGTTACTAATAACCACGTTGTCAAAGGTTCAAACGCGCTCCAAGTAATTTTAAGTAACGGTAAAAAAGTTAATGCTGATTTAGTTGGTGCTGATTCTGCAACTGACTTAGCTGTATTGAAGATTAACGCTACAAATGTTAAGACAGTTGCATCCTTTGGTAACTCTAATTCGATTGTTCCTGGTCAGGATGTGCTAGCAATTGGTTCACCAATGGGAAGTGAATATGCTAATACAGTAACAAAAGGAATTATTTCTGCAAAAGACCGGACATTAAAAGCCGGCACTGATGGAACTTTGACATCGGTTATCCAAACAGATGCCGCTATTAACTCCGGTAATTCAGGTGGTCCATTAATTAACATGGCAGGTCAAGTTATCGGAATTAATTCAATGAAACTAGCTTCTGATACACAAGGCTCTTCAGTTGAAGGAATTGGTTTCGCTATTCCAAGTAATGAAGTTGTGACAATTATTAACCAGTTAATTAAGAATGGTAAAATAACTCGTCCATCACTCGGAATTAGTATGGTGGATCTTAGTAATGTTACTTCTGATCAACAGCAATCAGTCTTAAAACTACCAACAAGCGTAAGCAAAGGGGTAGTGATTATGGATGTGAATAGTGGTTCAGTTGCTGATACTGCGGGATTGAAAAAGTATGATGTCATTACAAAGCTTGGTGATACTCAAGTTACAGATGCGGGTTCATTAAAGGCGGCCTTATATAAATACAAGGTTGGACAAAACGCTAAAGTTACTTACTACCGTGATGGTCAACAGCATACCGCAACTTTGCATCTAACAAAGAGTGCTGATACAACGTCAACTGATGACTCGCAACAAGATAATAATTAATGAATTAAGATTGGGGATGGACATTCCTGATCTTTTTTCATTAAAAGCTTCTTAACTAAAAGGGGTATAATATTAGTTATCAATATAAAGGATGGTGGGTAAAATGAATAATCCACAGTTTAAATACCCAGATACAAAGGCATATGAATTTGTAGTACATCGTTTAGAAGAACGCGGAGTAAACTTAGAAGAACTTGCGAAGATTGTGTATGAGACACAAAAGGGCTTTGAACCGGACCTAACAATGGAAGAATGTCAGAAATTTTTGATTGATACGATGCATAAACGTGAATTATTAAATAGTGCAATGGTAGCACTTGAACTTGATCGGTTAACCGAAGAAGGAAAAGTAGATGAACCCCTTGCAGGAATTATAAGAAATGATGCTGGGGTGTTTGGGGTAGACGAAACCCTAGCTTTACAAATTGCTAATATTTATGGAACGATTGGGACGACAAACTTTGGTTACTTTGACCGGGTTAAGAGTGGGATTATTGCCAAATTTGACCATGATAAGGTTCATGTAAATACATTTATTGATGATATTCTTGCGGCGATTGTAGCGGCTGTTTGTGGAAAGATTGCCCACCAGTACGCTTGATTAAAATAACCTCATTAACTTTTAAATGCTTTATCATGTACAAATAAGGGCCTGTACGGATTTCACGTACGGGCCTTTTTTATTTCGCTGGATAAATAATGGGAGTGCCAAAACGTGGAGATAGGGGTGAAACGAATTATGGGCTATATTATTGAAATTGTTGTGATTGGTGGTTATTTTAGGATTTTAAGGGTTCATCTTGGTGCTAGCTTAGTTATACCAAACATTAAGACCCTGAGAGTAATTTGCACATCGAGCTCTCTTTTCTGGAAGTCAGTACCAAACAATGTTGAGTAAAGTAGATGCGGTCATTGTTCCTAGTGACAATCCAATTGCCGGATCAATGGGAGTATTAGTAAAAAATGTGGCTTCCCTAGTGCTGATACAATAGTAAAAAATGGTGGAGTAGCTTCGATTAGTCTTAGCCAATACGAACAAGGAAAAATGGCAGTTAATAATTACCATCATGGGAAACCGGTTCTTAATTAGCAGGCACGTAAGTTAGGAATAAAAGTTCCAGCAAATTTTCAACGAGAAGCAGAACACCACGGAATAGTCTTTAAGTAAGATAGTGGGAAAATTCCGAATAATAAGAAAAAATAAAGAAGATAACATTCGCTAGGTAACATTCCGTTGTATATTTACCACAGATTGTGTTGTAAATAGTTAGAAATACGTTAAAATAATAATGTGAAATCGCTTGTGGATAAGTCAGTGGATAACTAACAGTAAATTTAAATTAATTTTATAAATGTCGGTATATTAATAAAATTTGTTGTTCAAAACTTATCCACAAGTTGAATGCGCATTTGTGGATAAGTGGAATTCTTTGTATAAGTTCATCGACAATGCTTACGGGTACAAGAGATAACGGAATGCTTGCTGAACAATTGTTCCTGTAGATAACTGTGGATAAGTAATTTTTAAGAAAACGCTTTTTTAACAAAAAATTAACCGAACATTCGGGAAAAAATAAAAAATCAACACTAGCTTGTGGATAACTTTGTGGATAAACTGTGGAAGGTAGTGGATATCTTGAATATAAAAATTATTGGTGTGGGTAAGTTAAAAGAAAAGTATTTTAAAGCAGGAATTGCTGAATATGCTAAGCGACTTGGACGTTATTGTAAGTTTGAAATCGTTGAGGTTCCTGATGAAAAAGCTCCTGAATCTTTAAGCCAAGCAGAAATGGATGAAGTAATGGCAAAGGAAGGAGAACGGATTCTTGATAAAATTAAAGATCGTGAATATGTATATGCTTTGGCGATTAAAGGCAAAGAACGTTCTTCTGAAGAGTTTGCAAAAGAGATCAATAAATTAACAACTTATGGCCACAGTGATATTACTTTTGTGATTGGGGGCTCATTAGGCTTAAGTCCAGCAGTATTAAAACGGGCAGATGCCCAAATCTCGTTTGGACGTTTTACTTTGCCTCATCAATTAATGCGTTTAGTTTTAAGTGAGCAAATTTATCGTGCTTTTACCATCATCAATGGCCTTCCATATCATAAATAAAGAATTTCTTGAGTTTTGTTTAGATTATTATTTATTGTCGTTAACGATGGTATAGTATTAATATGAAATGTGATGGCATAAGAATGAAGGATTTGATTTAAGATAGGTATACGAGGTTATCAAGTAATTCTTTTAGGGGTAATGGCAGGATTATGCATTTTAGTGATGCAAGGAAAAGTAAGTGCAAGAATAGTTAATGAAGCACGGCTAACATTGCCTAAGGAAAAAAGAATTGAGCATGATGAATTTGAACGTTACCAGTTTCGGACAAAGCAGTTACGAACTTGGTGGCAGGTCAAGCGACCGAAATATAAAATTGATTGGTCATTGTATCATAAGAAACGAGGATACTGGGATTAGCTCAGGTTCTCGTTTTTCTTTTAACTTTTCAAAAAAGTTATTAAAATGAAGATATTAAAGGAGGCAATGATAATGAAAAAAGTTGGGATTATTGTCGGCAGCGTTCGTCCAAATCGGCGGAGCATGCAAGTAGCAAACTGGTTAAAAGTTCAATTAAAGAAAAGTACAAAGGTGCAATTTGATATCATTGACCTAAAAGAAGTTAATTTACCGATGATGGATGAACCTAAAATTCCTTATTTAGGCTTATATGTTCATGAAAAAACGCGTAAATGGAGTGAATTAGTGCAAAGCTATGATGGTTTTGTGTTTGTTTTCCCGCAATACAATTGGGGCTATCCAGCAGTTTTGAAAAATGCTATTGATTACTTAGGAAAAGAATGGCAAGGAAAACCGATTAGTTTAGTAACATTTGGTGGACATGGTGGCTCGCAAGCACAAATTGCAATGAAATTAGTCGTAACTGGCTTAAAGATGGCGGCTCTTCCTGTTGATTTACAAATTAACTTGTTGCCAGATGATTCAACTGCGACTGCTGATCGGAAGTTAAATACGTATAATACGCAAGCAGCGTTATTAATGACTGCTTTTGAAAATGAGTTAAAGTAGTTTGTGATTAAAGTAGCAAATTATTGTGGGACATTAATATAAAATTGGTTCAATTTGTGAATATTATGACAAACATCGTGATATTGTAGCAGATTAGGCAAAATTATTATTACAAATTGGGCGATAATGAATAAAAAATCAAAATCTTTCTATTGCAAAAATAAAACGCTTGCATGATAATGGAATCGTATTCAAATGCCATGAGGAGGGTATTTTTAATGAATAGACAATTTGATTTCTTAATGCCAAGTGTTAACTTCTTTGGTCCTGGTGTTATTGCCAAGATTGGTGATCGTGCAAAGATGCTCAATATGCACAAACCATTGATTGTTACTACTGAAGGTTTGTCCAAGATCGACAATGGTCCCGTAAAGCAAACCATTGCTTCATTGGAAAAGGCTGGCGTTGACTATGCCGTATTTACTGGCGCTGAACCTAACCCTAAGATCCGGAACGTTCAAGCTGGTAAAAAGATGTACCAAGATGAAAACTGTGACTCAATTATCACTGTTGGTGGGGGGTCTGCTCACGACTGTGGTAAGGGTATCGGTATTGTTTTGACTAACGGTGATGATATTTCCAAGCTTGCTGGAATTGAAACACTGAAGAATCCACTTCCGCCATTGATGGCTGTTAATACTACTGCCGGAACTGGGTCTGAATTGACTCGTCACGCTGTTATTACTAACGAAAAGACTCATTTGAAGTTTGTTGTTGTTTCATGGCGTAACATTCCATTGGTATCATTCAACGATCCAATGTTGATGCTTGATATTCCAAAGAACATTACTGCTGCTACTGGTTGTGACGCGTTTGTTCAAGCTATTGAACCATACGTTTCTGTTGACCATAACCCAATTACTGATAGTCAATGTAAAGAAGCTATTCAATTAATTCAAACTGCTTTACCAGAAGTAGTTGCTAATGGTCACAATATTGAAGCACGGACTAAGATGGTTGAAGCTGAAATGCTTGCCGGAATGGCCTTCAATAATGCCAACTTAGGTTATGTTCACGCAATGGCTCACCAACTCGGTGGTCAATATGATGCTCCTCATGGTGTTTGCTGTGCCTTGCTCTTGACCACTGTTGAAGAATATAACTTAATCGCATGTCCAGAACGGTTTGCTGAATTGGCTAAGGTAATGGGCTTTGACACTACTGGTCTTACCCTTTACGAAGCAGCTCAAAAGTCAATTGACGGTATGCGTGAAATGTGCCGGCTTGTTGGTATTCCATCATCAATCAAGGAAATCGGTGCTAAGCCAGAAGACTTTGAAATGATGGCTAAGAATGCCCTCAAGGATGGTAATGCCTTCTCTAACCCACGTAAGGGTACTGTTGAAGATATTGTAAAGCTTTATCAAAAGGCTTACGATGGCATCTACTAATAATTAAATAAACACAAAGAGGCTGGAAATCAGCTCAGTCTCTTTACTGTTTTACGTATTAAACTGCCAGCCAACCTTACGGAGGTGGGACTATGAACTAGCCAAGCTAATTCTGTCCCCCTCTTTTTTTGTCTACTTTTAATTCTTAATATTTTGAATTTTTTTCACAAAGTTACTTGCAAGCGCATTCTTTTGAAACTATAATAAAAATTATTCTAAGAGAGAATAAGAGGAAAAGAGAAAATGATATATTTACTTGCTTTAATTCCAGCAATTGGTTGGGGTGCGATGCCATTAATTACTGGTAAAATTGGTGGTTCACCAGTTAATCAAATGTTTGGAATCGGTGCTGGAGCTTCAATTGTGGGAATTATTGCATATTTGATAACAAAACCAACCGTCAGTGTAACTGCTTTTTGGTTCTCGCTAGCGATCGGTTGTTTATGGACAATTGGACAGGTTGGTCAGTTCATCTCGTTTAAACATATGGGAGTTTCAAATACGATGCCCCTTTCTTCAGCATTTGTGTTAGTTATGACGTCGTTTGTCGGCATCTTTTTCTTTGATGAATGGCAAGGAGCCAGAGCATTAAGTATTGGGTTGACAGCGTGTGTAGTTGTAATTATTGGGGCTGTTTTAACCTCGATTTCGGACGGAACATCGGATAAAAAGGTTTCGACTAAGTGGGTATTATTTTTATTAGTAACAACAATTGGTTACTGTGCTTATTCGATTTTTCCTAAAATGCCACAGGTTGCTCATGAAAGTAGTCAGGGTATTTTCCTACCAGAAGTATTAGGAATTTTACTTGGTTCAGTAATTTATACTATTTGTTCGGGTAACGCTAAAGCATTTAAGCAAAAAGAACAATACTTAAATATTTTAGGAGGACTTTCATGGGGGATTGGTAACTTTGCCTATGTTTTTGTTGGTAAAGCTCTTGGAGTAGTGACTGCTTCAATTTTTGGTCAAATGAATGTTATTATTTCAACATTTGGTGGTATCCTACTTTTGCATGAAACCAAGACCAAGCGAGAAATGATATATACAGTAGTTGGAATTATCCTAATTGTAATTGGTAGTATTTTAACAGTAATTGCTAATTAATTATTGAAGATTTTAGGTAATATCAATAAATGAGAGAGGAAACGCGCAAAATCAGCTTTTTAACCGATTTTACGCGTTTTTTTAGTCTTATATTATTTCCCAGGTTATATTGTGCTATTTCTTATCAAGTAGATCAAACCTAATTTGTCCAAGTTGGAGTTTTTCAGGTTGCTTTGCGCCGTGAAAGATAAGTTTAAATAATCGGTTTTCAACGCCAGCCGTGAAGACAAGTTGCTTATTTCCAATATTGATTGTATAGGTATCACCCTCGCTCACTACTTCTGCTTGTAAGAGGGCTGACCATTGCTTAGCTGCTTCTTCTGGGTCGCTAACATTAAAGATAGCTTGTTTAACAAAGAGGTCGCCAGCTGGGTGGAATTTGATTAATCCCTGTTTCTTTAGGTCTTCGCGACGTTTATCATCATCTTCACTCCATTGAATAAAGAATGGGGCAGGCAAATGATTAACAAGTTCGTCATCAACATAGAAAATCTTCCATTGAATGAGTTTGCCAGCAGGATCAACCCGTTTTCCATCAGTAATATCACCGACATTAAGGCCCAGTCCCTTTAATCGCCGGTGGGTTTCTTCGATGTTATCAGTCCGAATAGCAATTGTTGTGATTCGCTGAATGCCAGCAAAATAATCCTCAACAGCATCATGAATTGCTGAGTTGTTTTCATATGGAAATGACTTAGCTTTTTCCTTATTGGCGACTGTTAATAGTTCAATATAGTTAAGTCCAAAATAATCTAGTGCGTTTTTGGTTCCCCAATATTCGTGATGACCACCAGGGGTAAAGGCTAAACCTTTAGAGTTGAAATAATCAATTGCATCTTGCAGATTAGTTACATCGACCATTGTATGATCCCAATTTAATGTTTCTGTCATTTTAATCACCCTTATTCTGTTTGCCTACTTCCTTTGTTCGTTTAACAGCAGCAAGGACAGCATTTTCGATTCCGGCTGAAAAAGAGCTTTTGTCTAACTCGTGCTGAGCTGTGATACCCACTCCGCCAGCAGAATTATTAATATCAAGTAATTCGGCAGGGTGTTTACCACTTTGTTCTACAAATGCAGCGGCTGCGCGTAAATTCTCAAGAGCAAGTTTATTTGCTTGTTGGCGAGGCATTCCGGCAAGCACGCCTGCGTTTGTAAAACTAATTAGAAAGTTATAGATATAGTTTGGCCCGGCCACGCCATATCCAGTAAATACATCTAGCAAGGATTCATCAATGTAATCAACTTTTCCGAAACTATTTAGAAAGTCTTCAATGACAGTTTGATTAGCTCGATCGTTTTTAACGACGCCACTATAACCCATGGCAACGTCAGTCAAAGTATTGGGGATAATCCGTGTAATTGCAAAAAGATCTTCCTGTGATGAAAGTTGCGCAACCGTTACGCCAGCAATAATTGAAAGCACGTCCTTTTGGTAGTGGTGGGCGACAAGTTCTTTCATGATCGCTTGCCAGTTATCTTGCGGACGTACTCCTAAGATAACAAGATCAGCCTTTTCAATGGCAGTCCAATCGGGTTGTTGACTTGCTTGAATATGATAAGCATCTGTCAAATAATTAACTCGATCTACCGAAATATCCGTTATGCCGGTTGTTTCAGGAGTGATTACCCCCTTCTTTAATGCAGCTCGGAACATTGCTTCCACCATTTGACCACCACCAAATGAGTAAATCTTAAGTGTCATTGAACCATCATCCTTTCCATATGTACCTAGTTCAATCGTAGCGTATTTCAAACCAAGACGCTAATTTAAACACTTCTTTCAAAAAAATAAATTCACAAATTGGTCTACTTGAAATCAAATTAACAAGAAAGCGTTTGCTGTATAATTAAATTATTAGTTAGAAATGGAATGAAATCGTTTTTATTTGTTAAAAAACACACTTTTCAATATGAGATAGTTGAATTTTTGTAGAGTGATATTAGTTGAATTGGTCTATTGAATAGTTATAAAATGTAAGCGTTTATTTAAGGAGGAACCATTATGGCATATCAAAGTATTAATCCATTTACTAACCAAGTAGAAAAAACGTTTGAAAATACAACTGATGAAGAATTAGAACAAGCATTGACTACGGCGCATCAATTATATTTAGATTGGCGGAAGTATAATGACCTTGAAGAACGGAAACATCAAATTTTAAAGTTAGGTCAAATATTACGTGAACGGCGTGTTGAATATGCGACAGTTATGAGTAAGGAAATGGGGAAATTAATTAGTGAAGCAGAAGGCGAGGTTGATCTTTGTGCATCTTTCTGTGATTATTATGCAGCCCATGCAGATGAATTTATGCAACCCAAAATTATTGCGACAACAAGTGGACGTGCCAAGGTTTTAAAGCAATCATTAGGAATTTTAGTTGCAGTTGAACCGTGGAATTTCCCATTCTATCAAATTGCCCGAGTATTTATTCCCAACTTTATTGCAGGAAACCCAATGATTTTAAAGGATGCATCGAATTGTCCAGCATCAGCCCAAGCATTTGCTGATGCCGTTAAGGAAGCCGGTGCGCCAGTTGGCAGTTTAACTAATTTATTCCTTTCATATGACCAAGTAAATAAGGCAATTGCTGATAAGCGGGTAGCTGGTGTTTGTCTTACTGGTTCTGAACGTGGCGGTGCAACCGTTGCTAAAGAGGCTGGTGCTAATTTGAAGAAGAGCACTTTGGAACTTGGTGGTAATGATGCCTTTATTATCTTAGACGATGCAGATTGGGATCTTGTCAAAAAAGTTGCGCCGGCAGCCCGGCTTTATAATGCTGGACAAGTATGTACATCATCAAAACGTTTTATTGTCCTTGAAAAGGATTATGATCGTTTCTTAAAGATGATGAAAGATGCGTTTTCTAAAGTTAAAATGGGTGATCCGCTCGATCCATTAACAACTCTGGCACCACTATCATCCAAGAAGGCGAAAGAAAAGCTCCAACAGCAAGTAGATATAGCTGTAGAAAATGGAGCCAAAGTTTATTATGGTAATAAGCCCGTAGAGATGGAAGGTCAATTCTTCATGCCAACAATTTTGACGGACATCACTCCGGATAATCCAATGTTTGATAAAGAAATGTTTGGTCCGGTTGCCGTTGTTTACAAGGTTGACACAGAAGAAGAAGCAATTGCCTTAGCAAATAATTCTAGTTACGGACTAGGAAATACTGTCTTTAGTGATAACTCAGAACATGCGGAACGAGTTGCTGAAAAGATTGAAACTGGAATGAGTTGGATTAATGCAGGTTGGGCCTCATTACCAGAATTACCATTTGGTGGTGTTAAGAATTCAGGTTATGGTCGTGAACTTAGCAGTTACGGAATTGATGAGTTTACTAACAAACATTTGATTTATGAAGCCCGCCGGTAAAATAGTTGAAATTAGATACAAGATAAGGGAGCGAGACAGAAGTCGCTTGTGACTTCGTTTTCGAGCCCCCGCAAGCAACAATAGGCCTCTAACGTTCGGTTTTGCCGGACGTTAGAGGCCATTGTTGTACTGCGTATTTGCTTTTTATGAAAGTAACTTAACTTATGTCACAGTCCCTTATTTTATTCCCCGGGAAATTAAAATTTGATTAATGTACTATTAATACAATCTTGCAATTTCATTCCATTGCTTATATACTTAATCACGTAAGTAGCTAACCATAGAATTACTATTTGGAGGAATATTCATATGACTGCGAAAAGAAACAGCCATCATAAATCTCGATTACGACAATTATTTGCAACACGTCGACGTCGATGGATTGGCATCGGTGGCCTAATTGTAATTATCATTCTTGTATTGGTTTCAATTCGACATACAAGTGAGGAAAAAGCTTCAGAAAAGAATGAATATAATATTCTACGGGTTACAGCGCAATCTGATTTTAATTTGACAGGAAAGATTGAACCAGTCCAGACGCAAACACTAACCTTGCCATCTGGTACCCTGCAAAATCTTAATGTGAAAAATGGCGATCACGTTGCGCAAGGAGAAGCGCTTTTGACTATGCATAATGATAGTACACAAGATAGTGTTGCTGAACTGCAGGGAGATCTTAGTAAAAGTCAACGAACGATGAATGCCCAACAACAAACGATCAATAATTTACGCCAACAGTTGAACGGGATGGGGCAAGGTGATGAAGGGTACAATGACCTGCGTAATCAGCTTACCGAAGCGCAAAATGCATATGCAGACGCACAAGCAAATGTTGCTGCCACTCAACAACGGCTTAACACCGCTTCAGGCAAGGTTAATCAAACGTTAACAGCACCTTTTGCTGGTTATGTTACGGTTGATCAATCAAAACAAAATGCTCCTGTAATTACTCTTTACTCAGATACGCTTCAATTTGTCGGTCAAGTCTCGGAATATGATTATAGTAAACTTCATCAAAGTGCTGATCTAAAGGTGAAAGCCTTAGCAACGAACCGGACTGCTAATACTCAGGTAAGTTATCTTTCAACAATTCCAACTAAAAATAGTGGAAATAATACCAAATATGAAGTAACTGCTAATGTTAGTGCTAATAAATTTATGGCGGGGCAAACAGCAAAAGCTTCTATTAAACAAGATGGAGTTCAAATTCCCAAATCAGCTGTCCGTCATGGGAAGGTATTTATTGTTGATTCAGACAACCGAGTTCGCGAGACAGATGTTAGTGGCCGGGCAGTCAATAGCTCTTATATTGTAACGGATGGTGTTGATGCTGGTGATCGGATTGTGACTAACCCTAACAGTAAGTTGAAAAATAATGCAAAGGTTGATTAATATGATCAAGCTAAAGAACATTAATAAATATTACCGTCAAGGTAGCCAACGTTTTCATGTTCTCCATGATATTAATGTTGATATTGAGCAAGGTGAATTAGTAGCAATTATCGGTGAATCTGGATCAGGAAAATCAACTTTGATTAATATTGTGGGCTTTCTTGATGATGATTTTGAGGGAACATACTTCTACCAAAATCATCCAATCCATGATTATTCACGAAAACAATTTTCAAATTTACGAAATCAAAATGTCGGTTTCGTTTTTCAAAATTTCAAACTGCTACGTGGATCAACCGTTGCAGATAATGTTGGATTACCCTTGCTATATGCAGGAAAACGACGCCGTGAAATTGGCGAACGTGTTTCTGAAGTCTTAGAGCAAGTTGGTTTAGCTGGATATGAAAATCAGTTCTCTAAAAATATGTCTGGTGGACAACAACAAAGAGTCTCTATTGCCCGGGCAATATCAACGAATCCGAAATTTTTAATTGCTGACGAACCAACGGGAGCGCTCGATACGGAAACAAGCCAAGAAATTATGAATCTTTTTAAGCGATTGAATCATGAAGAGGGAACAACGATTATTATGGTTACTCATGATCCTCATGTTGCTGAACAATGTGACCGGGTAATTAAAATTATTGATGGTCGAATTGTGAGTGACAGTAAAGGCGGTGAATATCATGCAGACAATTGAGTTGATAAAATCAGCTATCCAGTCATTAAAAGCGAATAAAAAGCGGAGTTTCTTAACCATTATTGGAATTATGATTGGTATTGCCGCAGTCATTGCTATCCTTGGAATTGGGGACGGGATTACGAAAACGATGTATGATAAGTTCGGTAATAATGCTAAGCAAGGCCAGCAAACGACCGAAATCGTCTATAATCCTGATAATGTTAATTCGACGGTTAATGGATTCACGCAGGAACAAGTTGCTGATATTAATACTCAATTCGGTGGTGAAATTAAAAAGGCTGAGATTGAGCAGGAATCAGATAATCTTTCAACACATGCAGATATTGGTGATGCGACTAAATCAGCGACACTAAGCTTATTAAAGAAACCAACCCATACGGTAAAACTTATTGCAGGCCACAACTTTAGTAAACGAACTTTTGAATTAGGGGAAGCTAATGTCCTAATGAGTGAAAAAGTAGCTAAACGGCAATATGGTTCAGCACAAAATGCGCTTGGCACAACTGTAACAATTAATAATGTCACCTATAAAGTTACGGGAGTATATAAGACACAGGCACAATTCACTGATGACGGAAACCAAAACTCATACGGCGTTGATTTATTATTACCGAAAAAAGTTTACTATCAAGGAGATAGTGCTAAAGAAGGAAATACGCTTAAATTAACCTTTAGCCAAGGTGTAAATGCCAGTGCGATTTCCCGCAGAGTCGCAAAATACTTAAAAAATAATAGTTCAGCAGCGACTCAAGGAACCTATGAATATTTAGACATGGAAAAAGCCCTTAAACAATTCTCTTCTCAAATGAGTATTATTACTACTTTCATTAGCTTTATTGCGGCGATTTCGCTTTTCATTGCTGGAATTGGGGTAATGAACATGATGTATATTTCAGTTTCTGAGCGGACACAAGAAATCGGAATTCGCTTAGCTGTGGGGGCCACACCCTTTAACATCATGATGCAATTTTTAGTGGAAGCAGTAATTCTTACCATGACGGGCGGATTATTAGGCTTTTTAGGTGGTGCAGGATTGGCGCACTTACTAGCACCGCTTTTATCAAGTGCGATTGGTGGCGATGGTATTCATATTCACGCTCATATTTCGCTTAATGCTTTCTTGTTGGCATTTGGAACATCGGCAGCTGTTGGTTTGATTTTCGGAATCTTACCGGCACGCCAAGCAGCTAATAAGAATTTGATTGATATATTGAGA
This sequence comes from Limosilactobacillus secundus, assembly GCF_020784695.1. NCBI lineage: Bacteria > Bacillati > Bacillota > Bacilli > Lactobacillales > Lactobacillaceae > Limosilactobacillus > Limosilactobacillus secundus. Next base: position 93,463 of record NZ_JAJGUA010000046.1, on the reverse strand, counting down.
TAAGGAACTGTGACATAAGTTAAGTTACTTTCATAAAAAGCAAATACGCAGTACAACAATGGCCTCTAACATCCGGCAAAACCGAACGTTAGAGGCCTATTGTTGCTTGCGGGGGCTCCCAGAGGCTAGCTTCGCGTCGAAAAACGAAGTCACAAGTGACTTCTGTCTCGCTCCCTTGAAATTACTTTTTAAGCGATTGTGCAGTTTGGTTAATTAGACTTTGTTGTGCTTCAGTTGTATAGAATTCATTAATTAACGCGCTAATGTCATAAGTAGTCTTTGTCATTGATTGATCATTGTTATTCGGAGCCCAAACGGTAACGTTTTTCTTACCTTGGTTTACACGGAAAAGAATAGTACTATCAGGCGTGCCATCTCCAAGAATAAAGCGTGAGTGATTCTTATTCATGGTTAGTTGTAAGCCCTGATCATTAAGATGGTCAGCCCCAAAAGTCTTAGCATAAACTAAAGCTGCAACTTTATAGTAAGACAGTGTTTGCTTACCTTGAGATGAAGGAACAGTAATATTCTTACTTGCTTTCTTAGCAACTCGTTTAGTTTCTGCCGGTGTTTGTTTAGGGCTTGTTATTGCCGAGTTATTGGCTGAACTAGTTTGAGTAGTTTGCTTATTTGTTGTGGCATTAGAATTAGTGGTGCTTGAGCTTGTTTGACTAGCAGAATCCTTTGAACTTGACGCATGTGAAGAAGTGGTAGTTTGGCTACTATTTTGACTATCAGGATTAAATCCTAAGGAACTAAGGCTAATAGTTGAAGTAGTATATTTTTGCTGGGCAACTGGTGTACCAGGTTTGGATGCTAACTGCCATACAGTCATTGTTTTCCCATCACTATTAATCTTGTAGTACATGGTGCTTTCGGCTGTTCCTTGACCAATGCCGTAGCGACCATTACTATCCTTAAATATGCTAATATGAGAATTTTGAAAAGCATTACCGGAATAGTATTTGTTGTAAGCTTGCATTCCTAAATCATCAATAACCTGTTGATCTTGGAGTAATGCTTGTCGACTGGTTGGCTTTTGTGTAGTTGATGAACTTGAAGCCGTAGTTGACGAATTACTGCTCTGTGTTGGCGTTGATGATGGATTATTTTTAATTGCTGAAATGGCATTATTAATCGTTGCTTTTTGCGAAGATGTTTGGTTTTCGGATTTTTGTAAGCTGGCAATTGAGACGGTCTTCTTAGTATAGCCTTGCTTGTAAGTAGGTGTATTTGGATCACTCTTTAACTGCCAAATCGTTACAGTTCCATTATTATTAATTTTGAAGAAGGCAGTACTATCAGCTGTTCCTTGACCAATCCCATAACGGCCATTGCTATCTTTGAATACGCTAATGCTATGAGCATCGTTAACGTAATCTTGACCATAAGCATTTGAATAAACGAGTGAACCAACTTCATTAACATCATTAGTATTATTATTACTGCGTTGAGCTGCGTTGGCGTTACTTTCGGCGATTGATAATCCAGCAATAACCGCTAATGCAGTACTAAATAGGCTAACTTTTTTCATATTAACCCCTCCCAATTTTTAATCGCCATCATTATACGCCCTTTTTGGTTGATGAAAACGCTTCTTTACCATTTCTTTACCTTTTAGTGAAAATCGCTCAAACAGATAACGAATTCTGCAAAAAACACTACGAATTCTGCAAAATGTAAAAAATATCAAATTATCGAGTATAATAAAAAGATAAATTAAAGTGAAATATTAGGAGATAGGAAAAGATGAGTAAAAATAGGGGTAAATTAACGGTTATTTCATTGCTAGTTGTAATTATTGTGGTATGTGGAGGATACATGTTACTACACCCATCTTCATCAAAGAAAGTTGCTAGTGAAAAGGCTACTAAGACAGAGACAATTACAAGTAGTTCATCTAAAAAACATAAAGCAGCCAAAGAAGATAGTTCAGATAAAGTTAAAGATGATGATCCTGATGATTCGTCTTCAGTAGCTGATACTAATGATAGCGAGGTAACTTCTGCATCTGCCGCAGTAAGCAGTGGTAATCAAACAGCCCAACCTGCACAAAGTCAAAATACAACCCAAGCAACGGCGGTAAGTAATTCTGGCCAAACTGCTAGTCCTAAAGCTACTACGAATAATTACAAGGGAAATCGCAGTGTCGCCAACACAAACAACCGGCGGACAGTAAGCCGAAAGACAACCCAAGCTGCATCAACTCAACAACCTGTAACAGTGGAAGATGGGATGAACTTTAGCTACCGGGCTGCGCAAAAAGCGGGCGTGATTGATAATAATACATCTGTTGAAGAGTTTTACAAAAATGCCAAGGAAGGTAATGGTTCTGTAACCTACAAGGGTCAAACTGTTTACTATAAAGCAAATGGTAATGGTCAATATCAAGTTACAACCGCTAAATAGTTTGGTTATTAAAAAGTGTCCGGTATTTTTGCCAGACGCTTTTTTAGTAAAATACTATGAAAAATGTAAAATATACTAATTGTTTACGCTTTAGTATATAATGAATGAGCGTAATGAATATGTTTACAAAATGATCATTAAGTATAGAAATTATACTTAACTATTTGGATGTTATTGGAGTACTTTTATGCAAAAACTATCTATTAAACAACTAATAATAATCACATTGTGCTTATTAGTGCTGGTGGTTGGCTGCATGACTATTCACCAGCGTCGTCATTTTAATAAGAACGTTAAGATTGATAATGTGTCGGTTGGTGGATTGACTGCTAAGCAAGCATTAAAGAAGTTACAAGATAATCCACAATCGCCAAAAATTTATGTTAACAATGAGTTAGTATTTACGGATAAGCAATCAGTAGCAAAGTTTAGTAGTGCTGACGAACAAAAAATTGAAAATGCATTACATAGTCAGTATACTTTCTTCCCATCATCTAAGGCAAAGAACATTGCGATTAAGCCTCAAAATGTTAATCAAGATGAAGTATCAAAGATTGATCAAGCAGTCAGTCAAAAGGTAACAGAATTAAATAATGGTCGAAAAGCTCCTGTTGATGCTTACGCTGTATACGAAAATGGCCGAGTACAAGTAAAACCAGCAGTTGGTGGGACTCAATATAGTTTGGATGGTTTGCATAATAAGCTTGAAAAAGAAGTTGCTGGTGGAACAGTTCGTCTGAAGCCAAAATATACGGCTCCGCTTTCTGCAAATAGTAAAACTGTTCAGAATGAAAAAGCAAAGCTCGAAGAATTATCAAAACGAACTGTAACATACCAAGTACAAAACAAAAAGTATCAGTTAAATTGTGGTGAGATTATTACCAGAGCAACATATCAAAATGGAAAATATCACTTTGACACTGGAGCAGCTAATTCAAAGATTGATGAAATTAATAATACCCAAGCAACCCTTGGCAAATCATTTGAATTCAAAACACATGATGGATCAGTGATCAAAACAACGGCTGCTGGCTCGTATGGTTGGAAGATCAGTAAAAAACAAGCTGGAAAGACTCTTACGAATGCATTGGTTGCAAATAAGCAAACAGTAAACGCCAAAAATGATATTTATGGTAAGGGTTATAATCAACAAGGAACTGGGTATAATACTACAAGCAACAATGGTATAGGGGACACTTACGCCGAAGTTTCACTAGCCGACCAACATGCGTGGTTCTATAAGAATGGTAAATGTGTTCTTAGCACTGACATTGTTAGTGGGACCAATAACAAAGATAATGAGACGCCAAAAGGCGTCTGGTATATCATGTACCAGCAAACACCGTCTGTTCTTCGGGGCCTTAATGATGATGGTTCGAAATACGCTAGCAAAGTTCAATATTGGTCACCATTTACTGATAGTGGATGTGGATTTCATGATGCAAGTTGGCGTCACGATTGGTCAAAACAGGCTTATCTTGCTAAAGGCGGTGGATCGCACGGTTGTATTAACATGCATCCAGACGTAGCTGGTCAAGCTTTTAGTGACTTACATAAAAATGAGCCTGTGGTTATCTACTAAAGGAGGAGATGTTGTGCGCCCGAGTGCTGAACGCGCAATTATGATTGCAATAGCTTGCTTTGTTTTAACGATTATTATTTCTTTTGCATTATCAGAGGGATGGATAAAGTAGGAGTTAGTTATATGGTGGATTTGGATTTAGAAACGAAGAAAAATTTGGTAATCATTAACCTTTTTTATATCGGATTGATTGCCTTGTATTGTATTTTGCATGCAGGGCCACTGAATTTTTTAGTGTTTTTGGGAATGTTAGTGATTGCAAATGTAGCAGAGATTCTTATTGGATAGAGGAGGGACAGGCAATATGGTGCGTAGTAAGTATAAAATACTGTCAAAAACTTTTTTAGTAAAAATTTATGGTGGACGTAGCCATAGATTTAATAGAGATTGGAGATATCTTTTCCCCTATTGGAATAAAAGATGATCAAATTAACTATATTTCAAGCTTTTATCAATAGTTTTTCTAACATCTTTGAAATAATAATTATTTATCGTTTAATGATAAGTAGTCCAGTTGGAAAATCTATATTACATGATATATTATGGAGTTTAATTATAATTAGTATTCCATTAATAACAATTGGATCTATTAACTTAGTATTTTTGGTAATTTACTTATTTTTATTCGATCAAATAAGATCAAATAAAAATAAGGTTATGGATAGTATTCTAGCAATGTTTACGGCAGTTATAATGTCATCATTGTTTGATCTAGTTGATCACTATACTCATACTTTGCTTTTGCAAAAAAAATCAGACTTATCATTATGGGGATGGTTAATTCCCCTTAATGACTTTTTGACGACCCTTCTAATCGGAATCCTTGTTGTAAAAATAATTCGTCCTCGTATTAGTTGGTTAATGACTAGTCTTTCAAGGCCAACTTGGTTATGGAGGATAACAGCAATATTATTTATGTTATATATCTGGTTGACGGCAATTATGGAAAAAAATGGAATTGCTAATAGATACGCTTCTATGTTACTAATAGTATATTTCATCATTATTATTGTGAGTGCGATTGGCTTTATTGACTTTATGCGTACAAGCAAGCGAGCTCAGCAGCAACAACAAATCATTGATAAATACCAAGCACAGATTACCAATGCCAATCAGATGAACCAACAATACAATGAAATTCGACGGGAACGACATGATCTACGAAATATGCTCCTCAGTATTCAAGGTTATATTCGTGACCATAAGGATAAAGAAGCCGAAAAGTTGCTGTCAACATTTTTGCAAAACGATACAACCGAAAAGCACTATGATGAAGTCGACTTGGCCTTAGATAAAATCAAAATCTCTGGCTTACATAATCTTATTAAGGAAAAGGCTTATAAAATAGTAGAAAAAGGTATTCCATTTTCGTTTGAAGTTAATGCTGAGATCGACAAGTTACCAGGTTCCGAAATAAAAACTGCTAGAATCATCGGAATTTTAATGGATAATGCAATTGAAGCAACCTTTAAGCAAACTAAACCTTATATTCAGTTTGCATTGCTTAAGCACAGCCCAAAAGTTTATGAATTGGTAATTGCTAATTCAATTGAGCAAAAACTTAATATTAATACTGCACTAAAATTTGAACATTCGACTAAAGAAGGGCATCAAGGAATTGGCCTTTCAAATGTGACACAGTTGGTAGAAAATGATGACCATTATTCTTTTTCAGCGGAAGTTAAAGATAAGGTAGTTATGATGACTTGTTTTATTCAGAGAAAGTGAGAATAAAATGTTAAAAGTAATTATTTTGGAAAATGATGATTATCAAGCTGATTATACTGAGCGCCTAGTTTCTCAGCGAAAATTGATTAATGCTACTCCAAATAGTTATGACATCGAATTATATTTGCGGACAAATGATCCGCAAAAAGTGATTGATAGTATCAAAGATGAGGCTTATTTAGCGATTTTAGATATTGAACTAGATAATCAACTTAGTGGGATTGATGTTGCGGAGCAGATCCGCAAAAAAGCTGAATTTGCCGAAATTATCTTTGTAACTGCTTATCAAGAATATTTACCTTATACTGTTTCGCGCCGAATTGAGCCATTTGATTATATATCAAAGGGTAAGCAGATTGAGTCAATTGCGGATCGTCTCCGGATTGATATTGATGAAGCATATGCTCGCTATCAGAATTACATGAATAGTAATCAAAAACATCAAGAAAAGTTTACTTATGAACCGACTCATGGAGTAAAAAGGCAAGTTGATTTTGAAAATCTCTATTATATTGAATCAGTAAAAAACACAAATCGACGGTTACGGATTGTGGGAAAAGATATTCGGATTGAATATCGTGGCGAGTTAGGTCAAATTAATAACAAGCATTTATTGAAAGTGAATCAAAGTACGCTGATTAATCCCAAAGCAATCCAAGAATTTAATCGTAAAGAACGTGTGGTTTACTTTGATGAAAATCAGGAAATTAAGATAACTGTTAGTTACCGAAAAATAAAATCATTAATCAATTTTCTTGAAAAGGAAAATCACTAACTATTTTATTTTCAAAGAAACTGTGACAAAAAGCTGTCGTGGTTTCTTTTTTTGTCAAACAATTTTAGTAAACGTTTTCAAGAATTTTACTACGAATTCTGCAGAAAGGCTTACGAATTTTGCAAAATGACACAGAGAAAATTTTTACTTATATACTAAGGGTGGGATCAAGGTAAAGTATTATGCATTGGAACATAATGTTAAAATCCTAACTTTATCGTATCAGGAGGTAATTAAAATGACTTATCGTAAATTAAACTTCGATGAATTAAGCAAGGTTTCTGGTGGATGGAGTCTCTCTTCACAGGTTAATGAACTAGTTAAAGATGTTGTTAATTCCTTGAACAAATGGGCTCAATCTTGCTACGCAGGCTATAAAGATAGTCCATTTCACTAATAAGAGGAGAAGATGGTAAAAGTGAGAATTAATAAACAATTTTACAAAGATTTTAATTTTTATTTTTACATGTTATTTATTGTTCTTTGGATTAAACCGTTAATAGATGCAGAAAATGGTTATGAACTTACTTACTGCTTAGTTTTCTTAGTTGGAGCAATAATTGCTACTTTATTAACCATATTTAAAAATAAATAGTATCTTATGAGAATATAAAGCCCAGAATAATTATTAATTTTGGACTTTATTTCTTTGTCTAATTAGAAAGCGAGGTGAATGAAAATCAATTATCCTCATTATGTAGCTCAAGTTGATGAGGCAGATTGCGGAGTCGCCGCTTTAGCAATGATTTTGCACAATTTTGGGTCTGTTTATCCAATCGCAAAATTACGTGACTTAGCACGGACAACTAAGCAAGGAACTACCGCCTTAGGACTTGTAAAAGCAGCAAAACATCTTGGATTAGACGTTACCCCCATTCAAGCAGATATATCATTGTTTAATGATCCTGAAATTACTTACCCGTTAATCGCACATGTGATTAAGGATGATTTACTTCATTACTGTGTCGTTTTTAAGGCTGACCAAGATTACATCTATGTAGCTGATCCAGATCCTGCTACGAAAGTACAAAAAATGACTCGGGATGAGTTTGGTCGTTTATGGTCAGGTGTAAGTTTACTTTTTTCGCCTGCTAAGGGGTATACACCGCAAAAAGAACCTTTAGCTGGGTTAATGACGATGTTTCGACAATTAACTAATTATAAAAAAGATATATCAGGAATTATCATTGCGGCATTATTAATTACCCTCATCAGCATCGTTGGATCATACTATCTCCAATTAATTATTGATCGTTTTATTCCCTCGAAAAATATTGATGGCTTAGCGATCCTTGCTGGTAGTTTATTGGTAGTCTATGTGTTCAACTCTCTTTTTAACTATTTACGAGATGTTCTCTTGACTAGGTTGGATCAAAAACTAACATCACAAATAAGTCTTAGATATATTCACCATGTTTATCGTTTACCGATGAGATTTTTCTCTACAAGAAAAACGGGGGAAATTACTTCACGGTTCAATGACATTAATAAGATTATTGATGCCTTATCAAGCACTATTATTTCAATGTTCTTAGACGTTGGCGTGATGGTGATTATAGGAATTGTTCTTTCTTTGTACGATCGGTCATTATTTTTAACTACAATTAGTACCATTCCGATTTATGTCATTATCATTTATGCCTTTAATAAGCGCTTTGCTAAACTGGATCAAGAACAAATGGAGAGTAACGCTCAATTAAGTTCAGCAATTATTGAGGATTTAAAAGGCGTAGAGACGTTGAAAGTGCTGCAACTTGAAAATATCCGTTATAAAAATGTTGAAAAACAATTTGCGGATTTCTTACGAAAGAATCTAACATATGTTAAAACTAAATCTTTTCAGGATGCAATTAAAATGTGGATTCAATACGGCTTAGTAACAATCATTCTTTTTCAAGGAGCAGTTTTAGTAATTCAGGGTCGCTTAAGTATCGGGACATTGATGGCCTTTAATGCGTTATTAGCCTTTTTTATCAGTCCATTACAAAATATTATTAATCTTCAACCTAAACTCCAAGAAGCTAAAGTGGCGAATAATCGATTAAATGAAGTGCTGCAAGTTGACACCGAAAAGGCAGATACGAATTCTCAGGATCAAGTAGATTTGGTAGGTCCGATAAACATTCACCATGTTGACTATTCATATGAATATAGTCGTCCAATTTTACAGGATATCAATCTTCAAATTGGTTGTAATGATAAATTGACAATTGTAGGATTGAGCGGTTCTGGTAAATCGACCTTGGCAAAGTTATTAGTTGGCTTTTATTTACCTACTCAAGGACAGATAGAATTTAATCAGCATAAAACAACTGAGATTAATCTTTGCGATATTAGACAATATGTACATTACTTACCCCAATTGCCACAATTATTTTCGGGAACAATCAAAGATAACTTGCTAATGGGATTAGACCGGGAAGTATCAGCTGAAGAAATCGATAATGCATGTAAATTGGCATTAATCTATAATGATATTCAAGAAATGCCCCTAAAATATGAAACAAAACTAGATGAAGAAGCAACTGCATTATCTGGTGGTCAAAAACAACGCTTGACGATTGCACGGGCACTCCTAACTTCTGCGCGTGTTTTAATTTTTGATGAATCAACAAGTAGTTTGGATCCAATTACTGAAAAAAGAATCGTTGAGAATTTGCTTGAGATTGAAGACCGCACAATGATTTTTATTGCCCACCGTCTTTCAATTGCTAAAAAGGTCAACAAAGTAGTAGTAATGCGCGACGGAAAAATCATTGAACAGGGTACTCACCAAGAACTTTTGAATTATCATCAAGAATACTATAATTTGTGGAATGCATAAGGGAGCGAGACAGAAGTCACTTGTGACTTCGTTTTTCGACGCGAAGCTAGCCTCTGGGAGCCCCCGCAAGCAACAATAGGCCTCTAACGTTCGGTTTTGCCGGATGTTAGAGGCCATTGTTGTACTGCGTATTTGCTTTTTATGAAAGTAACTTAACTTATGTCACAGTCCTTTCTCAGTCTTTATTAAACATAATTGCGAGCATGGAACCGATAGTAAAAATTATAAAGAAGATACATAGTAGCGACTCATCTAATGGAAGCGAACCATCTGAAAATGGAGCAATCCAGAGAAACAAAAGTAATAAGTACACATAAAAGAAACCATCCCGCCAAAAGTCCTTATTGAAGTGAATTTTCATTAGTTCTCCCCCTAAGACAGTATGTGTACCTTAATTATAAGGAAAGATCTAATTTAAAGGACACTTTGCAAAATTCGTTAAGTTTCTTGCAGAATTCGTATAGGTTGACTATTTAGAAAAACGCCCTGGAAAATTCCAAGGCGTTTTTTCAACTAATCAACTTTTACAAATCCATCTTGAACAAATTTCGTTCCGTAGGTCAGAGTGTTTTCCACGGGACACTTTGCGGCAACGTCAGCGAGGAACTTCTTGATGTCTTCATCAGACTCGCTGCTGCGAAGGTGTGGTTGGTAACGGATCTCAGTAAATTTACGAACATTCTTACCATCAGCAACATCTTCACGACCAAGATCACCCTCGATTGTTACCCAAAAAGCTCGTAGGTCAAAGTTGCGTTTTTTAGCTAATGCTTGGGCAGTGATTGCCTGGCAGGCACCAAATGATGCGAGGAGAATTTCTACTGGGTTCATCCCCGTATTTGTACTTTCAGGTTCATCAAAGGTGATTTCAAAACCGCGGGTACCTGCTGAAACCTGCATTCCCGTTGTTGTCTTAGTCGCTGTTACTTTATATTTACTCATACCCGTTCCCTCCTTTAATACCCATAGTGTAATCGAGACGATACTTTTGGTCAATGAGGGTGCTCAATTATAAGGTGATTTCATGTGGTGATTTTCCTTCATTAAGGATTGTCATTACATCATTAAGAGAAATATCTACCATGTTTTTGACAGCTAAATTAGTAAAGAAAGCGATATGAGGAGTAAGAATAACATTATCCATTTCGTGAAGTTCTTTAACAAGTGGCTGGTCATCAAGCCCTTTTTCTCGACGATCTGTAGCTGCCACCGTTTCTTCACCCTCAAAAGTATCAAGGGCAGCCGCTGCAATTGTTCCTTTTTTAAGGGCCGCAACTAAATCAGCTGTATTAACGACTGGACCACGGCTAGCATTAACCAAACCGGCAGTTGGTTTCATCATTGCAAAGTCGTTAGCAGTCAGTAACCCTTTGGAAGTCGGATTTAAATCGACATGGAGGCTGACAACATCGGCTTGTTTTAGTAGCTCTTCTTTAGAAACAAACTGGACAATGCCATCGAGGTCAGTGCGCGGATTCGTATCATATCCTAAAACGGTAGCACCTAATGCATGAAGGAGTTTTGCTAGAGTTCCGCCAATGCGTCCAACACCAATAATCCCAACGGTAGCAGTATGAATTTCCGTTGATTGTTCATCGCTAAACCAGCGGAAGTCATTTTCGGCGACTTGATGGTCAAAGCGGTAAGTTTTCCGAAGTAACCGGAATATCTGCATTAATGCAAACTCAGCGACACTTCGCGGTGAATATGCTGGGACATTGGTCACGACTAGACCATTTTCATTAGCCTTTTTGACGTCGACCATGTCAAAACCAGCTGTCCGGGTCGCAATCTGTTTGAGACCATTAGCATGTAGTTTTTCATAAATAGTAGCCGGAACTTTACTACGTTGCTGAATCACGAGTCCATCAACACCGGCAGTTAATTCAACAGCATCGTCAATCAATTTCGGCGTTGTGATGATTTCGATATTATGTTCTTTTGCGTATTCGTTAATGGCGGTTTGTTCATCGTCCCGCACACTTGTCATTAAGATTTTTGTCATGTTAATCCTCCTTATTAATGAAGGCCGCAATGTTATCAAGAGCTCCGGTTAGATTTTCCATACTGGTTGCGTAACTAATTCGAACATATCCTTGGCCACCAGCTCCAAAGAAAGAACCAGGAATCACAGCAACTTTTCCTTCATTGGCAAGATTTGTCGCAAATTTAAGGTCATCATTACCATATTGTTCAGGAATCTTGGCAAAAACGTAGAAGGCTCCTTGAGGATTAATCAGCTCGAACCCTAATTTTTGGAGGCTATTAACAACGAAATCTCGTCGTTGCTTATAGGCTTCTTTCATTTCTTGAGTAGCTGTTTTTCCTTCGTCAGTACCAAATGCGGCTCCTGCAGCGGCCATTGCTGGATTAGAAGCAGCCGTTACTAACATCGCGTGAATGGCACTGACTGATTTCATCAATTCTTGTGGCCCAGCGATAAAACCAATCCGGTAACCAGTCATTGCATGTGACTTTGAGGCACCATTTAAAATTAGCGTTTGTTCGGGGATGTAATTAGCGATTGAAGTATGAGTAGCTCCGTAAACAAGTTCAGAGTAAATTTCATCTGCAATTACAATCAAGCTAGTTGATTTAACCGTATCGGCGAGTGCTTTAATTTGATCTTGGGTATAAGTAACACCAGTTGGGTTAGAAGGGTAGTTAAGAATTAGTCCCTTTGCGTTAGGATGTTCTTCTAGTATGCTTTGGAGTCTTGCGGGTGTGAGAACAAAATCATCGCTGCTTGTATCAACTTCAATTGGGATCCCACCAAGAATCTTTGTGACAGCTATATAGAAGGGGAAAGTTGGGGTTGGAATGATAATTTCGTCGCCAGGATTAATAGTAGTAGAAAGAGAAGCGAAAATCCCTTCTGTTGCGCCAACTGTAACCGCAATTTCATTTTCCGGATCGTAGTCCAGCTGGTAACGATCTTGCATGAAGTGGGCGATTGCTTGGCGTAGTGCTAAGGTTCCATTTCCCGGAGCATAGTGTGAATCATTGGCATTGATACTATCGATTGCGGCCTGCTTCATTGTGTTTGGCACATTAAAGTCTGGTTCACCTAATGTTAGCTTAATGATGCCAGGGATTGTACTGACTTGGTAGTCAAATTCGCGGATCCCGCCAGGAGTGAGTTTAGCGAAATTATTGTTAAGACGACTAAGAATTTCTTTTTTAGTAGCTGGCATGATAATTTCCTCCTATATAATATGTAAATTTAGAAAAAGAAGCCCTAAATGCTATCGGAATAACATCCAGGGCTTCTTGATCAGATTGGAATGAGTATAAAAGAGGCTCTCGGATGTTTGGGGGTCATCCGAGAACGCCACAATGACAAAATCACTGCTGGTTAGCGGACGGTAATCGCGCTAAACCAGAAGACATACGCTTGATTCAAGTGAATTGTCGCAGTGATCATCATTGTGTCCTCCTTTTGATTAACTGATTATTAATAATTCTAATTGTTTTTTAATTTTTGTCAAGCGGTGTTTGAAAAAAACTATTAATTACAAAATTATTTATTGGTTACAAATGTAAATATAACAAAGAGCGAAAATGTTTGTGATTATTAGTTCGCCTTTAATTTAATATTAAATTTATATCCTACAATTTTTTTAATTTTTTTGTGTCTTTTTTGTTGTCTTACTACACAAATGTGATATAATATTAATCGTAAAGGAAGTGGGTAGCAATGCGGATCGACATCAAACATTATTTGGAAGTTAACCACTTGACCATTTATCAAGTTTCCAAGCGTTCCGGTTACGGCTACACGACTTTACACAAATCGTTTAACAAACCACAGTCTAGTTCGACGTCGCTTAACCTGCGTGATCTTGACGCCTTGGCTCGCGCTCAGGACAAGAGCATGTGGGAGGTCCTTAAAGAACTAGAAGAGCATTACCTCGAATGAGATTGTGGTTTTGCTGTAGCCACAGGAAGTCAAGTGTGTTAACTTTTGGCTTTCAGAATACTTAGACTACGAAACTTAGAAAATAAAATATTATATTTAATTGAGGAGGGATTGCATATGGCTCAAAACCCAATGAATCCATTTGACAACGACATGAATGACATCTTTAATCAATTAATGGGTGGCATGAATGGTTTCAATTCTGATAATCGGCGTTACCTAATCAATGGTCGTGAAGTAACACCAGAAGAATTTGCTGAATATCGTAGAACTGGTCAATTGCCAGGCGGTGCAAATCCTCAACAAGGTGGTCAACCTGGCCCTCAACCTAACGCAGGTAAGGACAGTATCTTACACAAGTTAGGTCGGAATTTAACTCAAGAAGCTCGTGAACATGAACTTGACCCTGTTATTGGTCGTAACAAGGAAATCCAAGAAACAGCTGAAATTTTAAGCCGGCGGACAAAGAACAACCCTGTATTAGTTGGGGACGCTGGTGTTGGTAAGACTGCTGTTGTTGAAGGATTAGCACAAGCAATTGTTTCCGGCGATGTGCCAGCTGCTATCAAGGACAAGGAAATTATCAGTATTGATATTTCTGGTCTTGAAGCAGGTACCCAATACCGTGGTAGCTTTGAAGAAAACATGCAAAAGTTGGTTGATGAAGTCAAGAAGGCTGGAAACATTATTCTCTTCTTCGATGAAATTCACCAAATTATCGGTGCCGGTTCAACTGGTGATTCTAGTGGTTCTAAAGGTATGTCTGACATTATTAAGCCAGCATTATCCCGTGGTGAACTAACAGTTATCGGTGCAACTACTCAAGATGAATACCGAAACACTATTATGAAGGATGCTGCATTAGCACGGCGGTTCAATTCTGTTACTGTTAATGCTCCAAGTAAGGCTGATACAGTGGCCATCCTTAAAGGTATTCGTGACTTGTACGAACGTCACCACAATGTAAAGTTACCAGATGACGTTCTCCAAGCTGCTGTTGATTACTCTGTTCAATACATGCCACAACGCGCATTACCTGACAAGGCTATCGACTTAATCGATATGACCGCTGCTCACTTAGCAGCAAAGCACCCAGCACGTGATGCTAAGGCAATTGAAAAAGATATCGAAGCAGAAGAAAAGAAGCAAAAAGCGGCTGCTAAGAAAGAAGATTACAAGGCTGCCCAAGATGCTAAGGAAAAGATTGCTGACTTGAAGAAGCAATTGAGTGAAAACTCTGAATCTGAAAAGGTTACTGCTACTCCAGAAGACGTTGCTAAGGCTGTAGAACAAATGACTGGTATTCCAGTTTCTAAGATTGGTGCTAGTGACGTTGAACGTTTAAAGGACATGGACAAGCGGCTTGAAGGCAAGGTTATTGGCCAAGATAAAGCTGTTGAAGCAGTTGCTCGTGCTATTCGTCGTAACCGTGCTGGATTTGACGAAGGCGATTCACCAATTGGTAGTTTCCTCTTCGTTGGACCTACTGGTGTTGGTAAGACTGAACTTGCTAAGCAACTAGCCCTTGATATGTTTGGTAGCAAGGATGACATTATTCGGTTAGATATGTCTGAATACTCTGACCGGACAGCCGTATCTAAGATGATCGGTGCTACTGCTGGTTATGTTGGTTACGAAGACAACGGTAATACCTTGACTGAAAAGGTTCGTCGTCACCCTTATTCAATTATTCTTCTTGATGAAATTGAAAAGGCTAACCCACAAGTTATCACCCTCTTGCTTCAAGTGCTTGATGATGGTCGGTTAACTGATGGACAAGGTAACACTATTGACTTTAAGAATACTGTTATCATCGCTACATCAAACGCCGGCTATTCCAACGATGCTCCAGTCAAGATGGGTCGGAACGAAGATGAAGAAGACTTGATTAAGAAGTTGACTACTTACTTCCGTCCTGAATTCTTAAACCGGTTTAACGCTATTGTTGAATTCCACAGCTTGACTAAGGAAGATTTGAAGCAAATCGTTGACTTAATGCTCGCTGAAGTTAACCGGACATTGGCTAAGAAGGGCATGCATGTTAAGGTTACGGATACTGCAAAGCAATACCTTATTGATGAAGGTTACGATGAAGCCATGGGCGCTCGTCCTCTTCGTCGGGTTATCGAACGTGAAATCCGTGATAAGGTAACTGATTACTACCTTGACCACCTCGATGCAAAGGACCTTGTTGCCGAAATGAAGGATGGCCAACTCGTAATTGTTGATGCTAAGGATGCTTCAAAGGACGATAGCAAAGAATATACTTCACCATCTGAAAAGAAGGATGAAGAAAAAGATGATAAGAAGGAAGAAGACAAGAAGTCTGACGAAGATAAGAAAGACGAAAAGTAATTTTCCTTCATTACATTAATAAAACGCATGAATTATCTCTCAAGGGGATAATTTATGCGTTTTTTGTCTTTAAAAAATTGTTTCTTCAATAGAATAACGGTGAATAATGTTCCAAGCTAATCCATAGCCGATTCCTGAACTAGTTGGAACATTGATCTTGCCATTGTCTAACTTAATCTCAGGTTTAATAATGTCGTGAGCAAAGTAGCGTTGCGAAGCGGAGATATCATTCGGAAAGACGTAACCAGGAAGCGTAGCGGCAGCGATGTCAGCAGCCCTTGCAACGCCTGATCCTAACATTCCGCCACACCAGCAACCAATTTGATGAGCTTCTGCAAACGCTTGGATCATTTTTGCTGCGGTGAGGCCACCTACCTTGCTGATTTTAATATTAATTATTCGCCCACTTCCTAATTGCTCCATCGCCTGTGCATCTGCCAGGCTATTGATACTCTCATCGAGACAAAGCGGTGTGGTTAATTGTTGTTGAAGTTGGGCATGGTGAAGAAGGTCATCTGCTTCGAGAGGTTGTTCAATCATTAAGAGGTTAAGTTCATCGAGACGTTTTAAGCAGTCAATATCTTTTAATCGATAAGCTGAATTAGCATCAGCCATTAACATTAGATGAGGAAACTCATTACGAACTGCTTTAAGATATTGGTAATCGGCACCAGGCTTAATTTTGATTTTTACACGCTGGTAGCCAGCTTTTACCGCCTGACGTACTTTAGTAACTAAAAGCTCGGGAGAAGGTTGAATTCCAATACTAATGCCAGCTAGCACCTCTGTTTTATGACCACCAATTGCTCTTGCTAGAGATTGATGGTTTCTTTTTGCATATAAGTCCCACAAAGCGGTATCAACTGCAGCTTTTGCCATATTATTTCTCTTAATAGTCGTAAAATAGCAACTTAACTGGGTGGGTGATGAGAGCTCTTGATTAAGAATCATTGGAATAAGAGTATTTTTGAGAAGGAGATAAGCACTATCCCTGAATTCTTCCGTATAAAATGGCTGGCTGAATGCAGAACACTCCCCATATCCTGAATTACCCTCTTCATCATGTAGTGCTAATAGAGTGAAGTCTTTGGTTGTCATTTGACCGAAGCTTGTTCTAAAAGGTGATTGGAGTGGTAGGTTTATCTTATATAGGTGTGCAGCAGTGATTTTCATTAATACTCAGCTCCTTAATTAACTTATTAAATCCTAGTTTGAGATAAAGAAGGATAATTGTAAATGATATTATGCATAAAGTGCTCGGAAAAATAGCTAGAATATATGGGCTGAAAATAGAAAAAATAGGCAAAAATGGGGTGGAAAATGGGTTAATTAATGAGTTGACTTATCAACTCATTTGTTCGAGTGAAAAATAAAGTGAATTTGGTGGCTTTCTTGTTAAATGTAAGTGGATTAAATGTTGACATAACAACGGTTTAGTGAGTTACCGATTGTTAAATGATAGGCTAAAAAGATGATAAAAGGGATGTAAAATAGTCGTTGCATTCGTTTACAACCGTCTTATTTTGCGACAGATGTGTCGAAGTGTAAGAGGGTTTTAGGGCTATTTTAGTCGTTTTATTTGTCGATTAAATAGTGATTTAATGATCTATAATTATCACGGGAACGGTTTTAAAATTTTTTAAATTTTTTTGAAACTAGTTGTGGTGTTCAAATATATAAAAACAACTCCAATGATATTAGCTGTTGGCTGATTGCTTGATTAGTTTATAATCGTTGATATATAAGGAACTATTCCATACATTGATTTTTGTTCGAGTGATTAATGAACAGTTATTTCGCTGATAAGAAAAGCTATTTAACGGGTGAATAGCTAAAATATGAAAATAACCGTTTGAAAATTTGTGCTACTTGTAATCCCTCAAAACCTTGATATAGTAGGAACTGTTAAGTCATTAAGCAATAAACCTTGCATGAATAATTTATTTTCTTTTGAATATTTTTTCATAAACGGGGGTTTATTAAAATGAGAAATTCGAATACAAATAATTGGCGTTCAACTGCTTTGGTTGCGGGGGCAATCTTGACAGCAGGAGTCGTTACCACCACTTCAACGACAGATGTACACGCTGATAACAGTCAAAATAATGCACAAGTAAGTAATGACCAAGTTACTTACAATCAAGTTAGAGCAACCGCTGATCAGCAACTTGCACAATTGCAATCAGCAAATGATAGTAAAGAAGCTCAACAAGCTACGGCTAACGAGCAATCAAATGCTGCGGATCTTGCACAAACCAACGCACAAATTGATCAATTAAAAGCTAGTCATGCTGCTCTAGAACAAGAACAAGCCGGTGCTATCGCACAAGCACAAGCTTCCACTGCTGCTTCTATTGAGGCACAAACTTCAGCTGCTAATGCTGAATATCAACAACAAATTAACGCACAACAACAAAACGAAGCCATTCAACGTGCAGCAAATGATCAACAGTACGCACAAGCTGTTAGTCAAGCTGCTGAAAATCAACAAGCTGTTGCCGATATCAATGCACAATATCAAAAAGCTTTAAGTGATGCAGCTAATACGCAAACAAGCCAAGCACAGACTGCTGCTAATAATTACGACTCAGCTGTTGCTAAGGAAAATGATGCTTACCAAGGTAAGCTATCTGCTCAACAAGCAACTAATGCAGAGAATATTAAAAATGCTGAAGCATCTCTTGCAACCGCAACCGCTAATGCTAACAAGCCTTATGAAGTTGCAACTACTAATGATGTTGCTGTTACGGGCCGAGTTGCTAAACCACAAACAGATGTTAAAGTTCCTGATTATGTAACAAAATATGGAATTCATCTAGAAGTTCGTGGTTATAATGGTGCTATTCCTGTATCTGATTATACTTATCCTGAATTTGCTAATACTTACTATGGTGAATATCCAGATAGTGCTGTAATCACAAACAAGGCTGCTGAATCCACTCCACATGATATTTCAGAGATGCCATTAGACTTTCAACCAGGTCTATTAAGCTATGACGCTAAAAATGACCATTCAGAAAAAGTTTCTGCTGATGGATTAACGGCTGACCAAGTTCAAGTATTACGGGCATTAGCTCTTTCATGGGAAAATGGGTTCCGTAACAATGTTTTCCAAAATTACCGTGAATTTTACAATGCGGTTAATAAGAATGATGGTTTTGTAAATGTTGCTCCAGTTGATTTAGTAAATACTGATTTTACTGATAACATTGCAAATCAAGTTGTTGCTAACCGGGCAAAATACAATGTTGATAATAATAGCCATACTATTAAAGACAGTGGAATGCCTGCCGAAGCAACTTATACTAGCGTTATTAATGATGCAACCAGGAACTTGAAAAAGAATTTAACAAGTGAATTCAATGGTAAGGCAGTTTACACTGACGTTAACGAAAACTTAACTACTATGCAAGCGGGAATGCCAACCCTTCTTAATTACGCTATTAATCTCTATAACTCAATGCAGGGTATGTACTATGGTGAATTAGTAAATCCAACACACATCGGTGGACATGCAGTTAACCTTCTTCGTGCTGGTGTTCGGACTGTAGGAATTGGTTTCCAAAAGTTAACCGATGAGATGACTGCTAAGAATGGGTCAGGTGTTTCTGATCGCAAGAATCCATCATACGCTGTAACATTTGATCATGTCGGATTTAACATTGATCATGATGCTAACTTAACTAAAGAAGTTCAAAATCGTAATATATGGGGTACTTCAACTGTTGATGCACAATTAAATACTATTAAGACTGCTCAATATCACGTTAATAAAGTATCAGGCACAAAGACAGTTACGCCAACTGCTACTGATGTGCAAAAAGCTACTGCTAGTGAACAACAAAAATTAGCTGATGTTAAGGCACAAGCACAACAATCTCTTGATGCATTAGCTAGTGCCCATCAAGCTAACTTAAATAAGCTTGAACAACAATATAATGATGCGAAGGCTCAGGTAAAGGCTAACTATGATGCTGCAGTAACTAAGGCAGCTGGAGTTCGTGATGCTGCTCTTAAGGCTACTGGGGCTGTTGATCTTCAAGCATACAAGGCTCAATTGGATAATGCCTACCAAAACTTAGTAAAGGCTAACCAAGTAGCCGCTCAAAAACTTACTGCTGATCGTGACGCTAAGATCGCCAACATCAAGAAAGTTGAAAATGCAAAGCTTGATGCTAAGATTAACGAACTTGTTCCAAGCGTTGATCCACAAATCAAGCAATTACAAGATCAACATCAAGCAGTTATTGCTCATGGTGATGCTGTTCTTGCCGAATTAAAGGCTGAAAATAAGGCTGCTTATAACAAACTTGCTGAACAATTCAATGTTCAATTAGCAGCTATTCAACAGCGTGAAGATGCTAAGAGAGCTAATGAAGTTCGTTTAGCAAATAATACTATTGTCCTTCCTTCAGCAGTGAAAGTTGCTAATGATGGTAATGTTGATACTGTTGCCTTTCCAACAGCTTCAAACCGTCTACAAGCTGAAACTACTGGACGTGTTCAAGCTGTTTCAGCACCATCAATTGTAAAGACATCTACACAAACTCCTATTGCGGTTGCACCAGTTGTTACTACAGTAAATCATGCTGCTGAAAATACTGTTAAGAGTAATGAAAGTTCAGCACCAGTTGTAACACAAACAGCTGCAGTTGCTGCTACTACAAATGGTACACAAACACCGGTTGCTTCTACTGCTGATAATAAAGCCACTAAAGCAGACAACAGTGAGAAGTCAGTTGCTAAAGCTGATACTGTTACTAAGAAGCAAACTCCAGCTAAGAAGAGTAAATCATCACAAAAGGTCGATCAATCTTCTATGTCAATTGTTGCTTTAGCTGCCACTGCATTACTTGGTACACTTGGTATCACTTACAGTTCAAAGAAGCGCCACAACTAATCCGAAACGGTTAATAAATATAACAAAGAGGCTGGGAAATACCCCAACCTCTTTGTTGTTTTAAACTGATATTCTCTTTTGCAGCTTATAGCCTATCAATCAATGGTTGCATAAAATTATTATTGATTCGGGTAAGCTTATGGTAGCTTCCTAAGTTTAGTTCATAGGCTAATCGCTCGGGATCATTTTGGTCATTAACTTTAATGATTCCTCGTTTCTTAAAGTTAAAATTTTCGGCAATATGTTGCATCGCTTTATTGCTGCGGTGAGTATCAATCCGAAAGTTCTTAATTCCTTGCATTTGGCCAACCGTTAGCAAGTTAGAAAATAGCAACTTACTAAGTCCTTGTCCCCGATAATTACTGCTGATAGCGACCCGGTGGATGGTAGCATAAGGCTCATTTGGTTGTTGCCACTGCCCCTGTGTAATGTTGTGGTAGGTTGGTTCTGGTGTGAGTTGAAGAGTCGCAGTGGCCACTACTTTATTATCATTAATTAATATCCAGTTTGTTTGCATCGCAATATCTTGAGTAAAGTTTTCCTGATTGGGATAACCGTTTTGCCATTGCGGACTGCCATTTTTCTTTAGAAGCTCTTTTGCATCATCAATTATTTTCATGATCGCCGCTAAATCTTGAGTCTGAGCGCGTCGTAAATATATTTCTGCCATTAGTATCCTCCCTTGATTAATAATATTTCTATTGTACGCCATTTAGTCTTATTCAGCGGAGAAAATAGACGAGATTATATTTCAGAAAGAAGTAGTTTGCGTTAGAATGAAAAGCAATGAAATGAATGGAGGATAAGCGATGGCATTAACATGGACAATTATTTGGTGGTGTTTGCTACTGGTTATTCTCGTCAATGAAATTGCGGCCATTTATACTGTTTTCCGTGAAAAGCGGGATATTGCTGCAACTTGGGCATGGTTATTGGTGTTAACGCTGGTTCCTGGTTTTGGCTTTATTTTATATGCATTCTTTGGGCGAAAATTACCACATAAACAATTAGCCCGAATAAAATCCCAAACGCAACTAAAATTAAAACAAGCACTAGAAAGGCAGAAGCAACAATTCATCAATATGCCGAAGCCTAAAGATCAAACCGTCCAGATTTATCGACGGACCATCATGCTTTTTCAAAGTATTGATGACTCATTTTTAACGCGGCACAATACCGTTAATATTTTTACAAATGGTAATGTGCTTTTTAAGAAAATGTTTGATGATATTGCAGCAGCGAAAAAGAGTATCCATATTGAGTTTTATACAATTTATAATGATCAAATTGGTAATGAATTACGGACGTTGCTTGAACAAAAGGCAACTGAGGGAGTAGAAGTGCGAGTTCTCTACGATTCATGGGGGTCGATGGGAGTCTGGCCAAGTTTCTATGATCATTTACGTGAAGTCGGTGGTTATGCGGCCCCGTTCTTGATGTCGCGAAGTAACTTCTTTGATTTTCGGATAAACTATCGGGATCACCGAAAAATCGTTGTTATTGATGGTGAGCTTGGGTATGTTGGTGGTTTTAATGTTGGGGATCAATACCTAGGGCGCGTTCCTAAATTTGGTCCATGGCGTGATACTCACCTTCGAATTGTCGGTGGTGGTGTTTATGGTCTTCAGCGACGGTTTATCGGCGACTGGAACGCATCAATGAAGAAGGATAAGGATAAGGTTATTCATTACCATCCTTATTTTCAACCCATTAGAGTGCGTGGGAATGTTGCGTTGCAGACTGTTTCTAGTGGTCCTGAAGCGCCATTGGAAAAAATTAAAATGGGGTATTTACGTCTAATTAATGCAGCGCAGGACCATATTTGGATTCAAACTCCCTATCTAATTCCTGACGATAGTATATTGGATGCGTTGAAAGTAGCGGCTCATTCAGGAATCGATGTACGAATAATGATTCCTTCAATGCCGGATCATGCTTTTGTATATCGGGCAACGCAGTATTACGCTCGTGAGCTCGCTAATCATGGTGTAACAATTTATTACTATCAAAAAGGTTTCCTTCATGCCAAAACAATGATGATTGATGGTCGGATGGCTTCTGTTGGATCTGCTAACCTTGACTTTCGGAGTTTTAAATTAAACTTCGAAATTAATGCCTTTATTTATAATCAAAATACGGTAGACGATCTTGAGCGAATTTTTATTAACGATATTCGTGACTGTCGGGTAATTACACCGACAATGTTTGCTGAGCAACCGCGCTGGTTAAAGTTGAAGCAAACGGTATCGCGTCTGCTGTCCCCAATTTTATAATGATAGAACGAGTAGGAATGAAATACATGCCTACTCGTTTTTAGCTAAAGAATATATGTTCGTTTTATGATAAAATTAGAAGAGCAATTTAAACGATAGAAAGGATTAAAGACTATGGGAACACTGGGATTTGTTTTAGGAACAGCAGCAATGGACCATCAGCAAGTGTTGATCGATCAATTAGTTGACCAGCTAAAGAATGCATCTGCTGATGAGAGTTTTTATTATTTGGTGCCTAACCATATTAAGTTTGAAACTGAAATTAATGTCCTTGCTGGTCTTCGTGATCGCCAAGGACTTAGCGGAAGTGACAGGTTCGCCTCTTCACGCGTACAGGTACTTTCGTTTAGTCGGCTTGCTTGGTACCTTTTACGAGATACTCCAGCTTTTCAAAAACAACACCTTTCTAAAATTGGGATGGCGATGCTAACTTCCCAAGTTGTTCAAGAACAGACAAGTGATCTTCGTTTATATGCGAGCGAAGTAAAACAACCTGGATTTATCCAAAAGATGACAGCTCAGCTTGAAGAATTAAAAAATGCCAACATAACCGCTGACGACTTAACTGGTATTATTTCCCAGGTGAAGTCAGCGAATGATCCAGCAGCTAACCAGGCGTGGCTCGCTAAAATGCATGATGTTGAAATTATATATCATGCCTATGAAGATCGGTTGCGTGACCGGTACATTGGTAATAGTGAGTTATACCGGCAATTAGTGTCTTACCTTCAAAAATCACCAGAAGTTGCTAAGATGCACTTCTTTATTGACCGTTTTACTCAGTTTACTGCAAATGAACAACAGGTAGTGGATGCATTAATTACGAATGCCGCATCGACAACTATTTCTTTAACCCTTGATCGTGGATACCCCGATCAGAACCATCCAAATCCGCAGGAACTTCCTCCTAAAAATAATCTATTTTATTCTTCCGCGATGCAATTTCACCGTTTATGGAAATTTGGCCAAATGCATCAAAAAGAAGTAAAGGTTTTGCAAAATGTAGCGTTTGCGACGACTCCTCGTGTTGGTATGGAATTACAACAAGTTGATTCGTATTTTAAGCGTTATGCAAGCGAACCAATTGGCCCCGGCGAGCGGGAAAATCTTTCTTGTCCCCAAAATATTCAATTTATGACAACTAGCAATCGGATGACTGAATTAAATAGTGTGGCCACTCAGATTCGCCAATTAGTTGCTAGTGGGAAGTATCGTTATCGTGACTTCCTTATTCTTAGTCGCCACCTAGACGGTTATCAGACAATGATTGAACCGGTTTTTGCAGCACATAATATTCCAGTTTTTAATGATCATGAACGCTTGATGGATAACCATCCGCTAGTAACGCTCCTTACGACATTATTAGAATTACCGCAGCGAGGCTATCGAACAGCAGACATCATCCAATTATTGAAGACATGGTTACTTGTTCCACGGACAGGCACTGGTGATTTGATGGGGCTAGGCGACTTTCAAGCAGCTGTTTTCGCTACTGAGAATTGGTGCCTTAAGCAGGCAATTGAAGGAAAAAGTGCTTGGACAACTAATGATCCAGAAAAGGTTAAGCAATTATGGCAGGTGCCCGGAACGAACCTGACAGATCCAAAGTATACGCAATCACGGTTAAAAAAATTAAACGACCAGTTAGCCCTTGTGAAAGGCTTTGTTGCTAACCAATTACTGCCAGTTCTCGATCAGTTTAAACAGGCACAAACAGGACAAGAACTTGCGACTGTGTTATACCAGTTCTTAGCTACCATGGGAGTTACGGAACGGTTATATGCTTGGCAACAATACCAAAGTACCCGGGATTTAGATCTTGCGCGCCAACCACAACAAGTCTGGACTACCTTTTGCCAAATTCTCCAAGAATATGTAGAAATCTTGGGCCAACAAGAACTACGGAATGGAACTAGTGAGGTCCTTGCAGATTTTAGTGAATTGCTCCAGGCAGGTTTTGCGGCTGCCCAGTATTCTCAGATTCCGGCAACGCTAGATCAAGTAGTAGTCTCTGAAACTGGAATTGTCCAAAGTGAAAACCGAAAAGTAGTTTTTATGATTGGATCCACTGATGATGTGATGCCTGAGATGCAAGAAAGTGATAGTTTGTTAACTGATCAGGATAAGGATATTTTGAGTGCTTATCTTGATGAAGACTTCCAATACCTTCCTGGCACAGCAATTGACCAACTGATTGATGAGCCATTTGTCCACTACACTGGCTTTATGAACGCTAAGGAACAGTTGATTTTCTCGGCACCGCAAACTGATAGTGATGATAAGGAACTCAGTATATCGCCATATATGCATGATATGGCTCACTACTTTGGTCAACCGGTTCGTGAATATCCATTAGCTACTAGCAAGGCTGGGCAAGAGAATGCTATTGATTTTATTAGTGCGCCGCTTGCAACAATAAACCGGTTAGTCGAAGTTAGCCGGCAAATTCGTGATGAGCAAGGAGTTAGCATTAATCGCCAACCGGTCATGCCCGTTGGATGGCAAACAGTTGCTGAATCGTTGGTTAAGTTAGCTAAGCAATGGCAACAATCAGCTGATGCTAAGGTTCGAGCAGAAGGGATATCACTAGGTCAGCGTTTATCTTTAGTTGCTGCTGGCTTTCATTATCAAAATAAGATTGATTCCCTGGGAAATAAATTGGCTCAAGCACTTTATCTTCGAATGGCTCCAGATGACGAGCGTGGGCGGGTATTATATGCCTCGATTTCGCAGTTACAAGATTTTTATATTAATCAGTACGAATATTTCCTTAAGTACGGCTTGAGGTTGCAAAAACGAGAGGAGTTAACCTTATCTAACGACCGCATCGGTACTTTCTTTCATAAAGCAATGGAGACTTTTGTTACAACAATTCGGGAAAATAATTTGTCATTTGCAGACCTTGCCCACAAAGATAATCAAATGCAACGTGACCAGCTGATTGACCATGCATTAGTTACAGCTCAAGAGAACCAACCAACCTTATTGCGTCTCATTAATTCTTCAGCCCAAGCCCAATTCCAATATCAGCAATTAACCGCCATTGTTAAAACAATGTTAATTACATTATGCCGCCAAGCTGAATATACCGGCTCACAGCCAGTAAAAACCGAAGTTCAGTTTGGACGAATTGGTAACCAACAGCCGGGCAACCTTGGTTCTCTTGATTATCCGCTTAAAGATAATCATCATATTTATCTGCGAGGACGAATTGACCGAATCGATAATCTTAAGCAAGGAAACGATAATTTCTTGACGGTCGTTGACTATAAGTCGAGTAATCATCTTTTTGACCTCACTTCGGCTTATTATGGACTCTCTCTCCAACTTTTAACCTACCTTAACGGGTTACAGGCAAACTTAACTGAATTGGAAACGAATAATCCACGACTGGCAGGGGCATTATATCTTCGTTTGAATAATCCGACAATTAAGGCTACCGAGTTAAAGAAAAATTCCCTCGATGATTTGAAATTAAAAGAGCACCAATACAAGGGTATTCTCTTGAATGATCCACAATTATTGCGGGAGTTAGATAAGAGTTTAGATAAACAAGCATTCTTATACCCACTTAAGGAGTATAAGAATGGAAAAATCAAAGCTAATAAAGAAGCGCTTCTCGTTACGCCACAGCAACTTGATTGGCTGCAAAACATGAATAAGGAACTTGTAATTAATGCGGGTAATCAGATTTTGAGTGGTGACTTGAAACTAAATCCTTACCGGTTATTAACTGGAAGCAACCGCCGCACAGGACTTGATTATAGTGACTTTTTAGACGTATTTCAGTTTGATAATATGCTTGACCAGCAAAACTACCGCGACCTAAATCCTAATTTAGCAAAAGAAGCATTTGATAATGTAGTCCAAGACGATGATGAGGAGGATAAGAAGTAATGGCTGGATTTAAACCAACGCCTGCTCAATCCAAGGCGATTAATGACCGTGGCGAAAATATCCTAGTTTCAGCTTCCGCGGGATCAGGAAAAACGGCTGTGCTAGTAAATCGGACAATTGAATTAATTAAAGAAGGGCAAAGCATTGATCGAATGCTACTCGTAACATTTACGGACGCAGCAGCAAAGAATATGCGGGATAAAATCAGGACAGCCTTGCAGAAAATAGTACAAGATTCAGCTAATCCAAAAGATTTACGTGACCGGATGAGTAATCAAATTAACCGGCTTGCGGCTGCAGACATCAGTACGATTCATGCTTTTTGTTTAAAGTTAATAAAGCGCTACTACTACTTGATTGACCTTGATCCACAATTTCGGCTTTTAACTGATGAAACGGAACGATTGTTACTTCAAGAAGATGTCTGGCATGAAGTTAGTGAAGAACTATATAAAAATGCTGAAGAAAAAGTTCCGGGAAGAGCTTCTTTTAGCGAACTAGTTCTCAACTTTTCTAGTGATCGTGATGACCAAGGACTCGACGACTTGATTTTACGGTTGTATGAAATTGCTAATGCTCAACCTGACCCTGAAAAGTGGCTCCAAAAATTACCAGATAATTATGATTTAGGGGCGGGCTCCCTATTAGAATCTAATTTTTATCAACAACAGCTAAAGCCCCTAGTCATCGAAAAGCTCAATCAGTTTATTCAAGATTATCGTGAATTAGCAATAAGAGCTAGCGATAACGGACTAGACCAAGCCGCTGAGGTTATTAAGAATGATGAAGAGTTGATGCATCAACTTCTTTCTTCACTAGGGGGTATTACCGTCAGTGATGTTTGTCAAATGATGGCGCAGCAAAAGTTTGGTAGTTTTCGGGGACGACCAGCGGCAGATGATCCACGGATTGATGTATTTAAAGACATTCAAAAGCAGCGTAATCAGCTAAAGAAGCAGTGGGAACAGACAGTTAGTACTTACTTAGGGAAACAGGAAGCACAGGAACCAATTGTAAAAGAAGAACTGGTAACTGACCTAACGGCTTTCCGTGATCAATTTACAGCCTTGTTAAGCACAGCAACTGAAAGTCAATTAGACGATAAAACTATTGATTCATTGCAAAAAGACCAGCAGATGATGCTAGAGCTTTTAGACTTATTGCAACCACCTACTTGGAATACCATTCGTGATTTATTTGCTAATGCTAAATTTGCGCGAATGAGCGGCAAACCGAAAGACGACGAGCTAGCTGAGGAAGTATATAAATCGCTGGGAAATGCTCGAACTGGGATAAAAAAGCAATTTGATCAGCTAGTTGATCGGTTCTTTAATTACCGTGAAGACCAATTTCGATTAATTTCAACGCATGCTCAGGAACTTTTACGAGAATTGAGCGCAGTAACGATTAATTTCCGTCGGCGGTACCAACAAACCAAGTTAAATCGGCATGTCCTTGAATTTAGTGATTTGGAGCACTACGCGTACGCTATTTTAACGCCACCAGACGACCAGCCAAACTGGCAAGCCCTCGTTAAAGATCTGCAAAATCATTATCAAGAAATTATGATTGATGAATACCAAGATACGAACCGCCTTCAGGAAAGTATTTTGATGAAATTGACATCTCCTGAACGCAAGAACCTATTTATGGTAGGGGATGTTAAGCAATCGATTTACCGATTCCGTGAAGCTGATCCAACATTATTTCTTGAGAAATATCAAAACTACCGTCAAAGTAACGACGGAGAAGCGATTATTTTAGGGGAAAATTTCCGGTCGATGACTAATGTGACGAGCTTTACCAATGTCCTTTTCGAACAACTTATGGATAGGGAAGTTGGTGAAATTGATTATGATGAAGATGCCCATTTAAAATATGCGGCAACTTATTACGAAGAAAATCAAGATAATAAGGTGCAACCAACAGAAGTATTATTGTATGACGCGAATGCTCTTGATCCAGAAAAAGAAGATGTTGAACACGAGGATGATAAATTAGCTGGAGAATTTCGGATGATTGGGATGCGAATTAAGCAGATGGTCGAAAATCAAGAGTTAATTTTTCATCCAGAAGATGGACAGATGCATCCGATTCAGTACGGTGATATTGTTTTGCTTGAGCGGACAAAGGCAATCAATAATTCATTGATGGAAGAGTTTAATAAACTTAATATTCCATTGACGGTTCACGATGTTGAAAGCTATTTTCAAGCTACCGAAGTTCGAGTAATGATGTCCTTGTTGAAGATAATTGATAATCCACACCAGGATATTCCATTAGTTGCAGTTCTGCGATCACCGATTATCGGGTTAACTAACCAAGAATTAGCTTTTATCCGTCTTCAAAATCGCTCTGTTGATTACTATGCTGCCTTGCAAGCATTTATGAATAATTACCAACGAAAGACGCTTCGCCACCAATCGCTCCTTACTCCTGAACAGGTAAGTGATCTCTATGAAAAAGCGGATCGCTTCTTAGGGTTGCTTCGTGTCTTTCGACAAACAGCCCAACAGCAAACCCTTGTTGACTTGATTTGGCAGATCTATGACCAAACAGGTTACCTTGATTACGTCGGGGCAATGCCAGGAGGTCACCAACGGCAAGCAAACCTCCACGCCCTTTATCAACGTGCGCATTCCTATGAACAAAGCAGCTTTAAGGGCCTTTATCAATTTATTCGCTTTATTGAGAAAATGCAGGAACATGATAAAGATTTAGGAGTAGCACCGACGCAGTTAACTGCAAACACGGTTAATGTTATGACGATTCACGGAAGTAAGGGGCTTCAATTCCCCGTGGTATTTCTAATTGATGCCACACATGGTTTTAACAAAGGAGCAGCTCGTGAAAATGCAGTTGTTGATGCTGTTGCGGGGGTAGGAATTCGTTACATGGATGATCAACGGGTCATTTATGATACGCCGCAACGACAAGCAGTGATTGAAGAGATTCAGCGCGGAGAACGAGCAGAAGATCTTCGGGTTCTCTATGTTGCATTGACCCGAGCGGAACAGCGGTTAGTTATTACGGGCTCCTTTAATGAAGAAATGCGGACACAAAGTCTTGTTGGTTCATGGCAGCGATGGCAGAAAGCCTACCAGAGTAAGAATTTACTAATTGGCCCGCAACCACGGATCACTGCAAATTCATTTATGGATTGGATTGGTCTTGCACTATCTCGTTATCCGGAATTCAATGCGCAACAATTGAGTCGTGGAAATGTCACGTTAGAAGAAAGCACTCTTGCTGATACTAAAGTTACTGGTTTGGCGGCTGATCCTCATTTTATTGCAAAAACGTATACCGCGCTTGATGTTAGTGATGGATTGGCAAAAATTGGGCAAAATGCTAGTGCTAATGTAACGGAAAAGAACAATACAGTCACAACTGATGCTGCTGAACAAAAGATTGATCAAATTTTGCGCTATCGTTACCCCTATCTTGTCGCTACTCAAACAACTGCTTACCAATCCGTTACAGATGTTAAACGAGTCTTTGAAGATCCTGACACACGTGATATGGCGCGGTGGGATTATGATCAACAACAAAAGGTAAAGACGCAAGGTATTTACTTAAATAATAACTTTGATGTCCCTGCTTTCATTCAGCAGACTACTCAGGAACCCGCGGCAACAGAAATTGGAACAGCAACTCACCTTGTTTTCCAAAAACTCCCACTTGATGAAGGTCCGATTAACGTTGAATTTGTTGATCAAGAAATTCAAAAATTAGTAGGAGAAAAATTGATTAATCCAGTTGTGGCAGCGCAGATCAACCGTGAAGGAATAGTGGCCTTTTATCAGACTAATGTTGGACAGAAGATTTTAAAACATCCTGCAGGCTATCATCGTGAAGTGCCGTTCTCAATGATTATGAATGGGCATGAATTATTTAAAGGGGTAAATGTTAGTGATGATGAACGTATTTTAATTCACGGAATCATTGATGGCTACTTAAAAACTGATGAGGGAATTATTCTAGTTGACTATAAGACTGATCATCTTAACAAAGATTATCGCGACTTTGATTTGGCACGGATAAAGGACCGGTATCGGGGACAATTAGAACTCTATAAAGAAGCTTTGAACTTAATGGAAGGGATTTCAGTTGTCCAAATGGGGCTTTACCTGTTAGAATTAGGAGAGTTCGTGTTATTTACAAAAGAGGGTGATTAGTTGGCGACAATTAAAGATATTGCACAAAAAGCAGGGGTATCGGTTTCGACTGCTTCTCGAGCTTTAAACCATAATCCACGAATTAGTGAAAAAACACGACAACGAATCGCGACGATTGCTAAAGAGTTGGGATATCAACCAAATTACAATGCACAGAACCTAACACGGGGCGAATCAAATATGGTCGGAATTATTTTTCCAGTAACCAGTGATACTGCTCCTGCCAACCCTTTTCATATAGACTTGTTACGGGGAATTAGCATGGCATTAAAGCCAATTCACTATGAAATGGTTGTGGCAATTGTACCCACTACCACAGATCTTTTACAAAATGTAAAATCGATGGTCGAACAGTCGAAGGTGCATAACTTTTTAGTGCTTTATACGGTTAAAGATGACCCCATTACTAATTACCTTCGCCAAAATAACCTTAATTTTGTGGTGATCGGTCACCCAGATAAAGCCCAAGATCGTTTTGTCGACAATGATAACGTAGCGGCAGGACAAGCGGCGACTGATTATCTGATGGATCATCAGGAGGTTAGCCACCCTGTGTTTCTTCAATCTGCAAGTAATTGGGCATTTGAACAGGATAGACATCAAGGTTATAAGCAGAGTATGCGAAGTCATCAACTTCCTGCTCTTAGCTGGCGATATTCATCAAGCGGGACCGCAGTTAAAGATTTTATTAAACAACATCCACAAATCGATTCAATTGTTTGTGCTGATGACTTGTTACTGGTACGATTAATACGGCAACTACAAGAATTTAATTTACCAACTATTTGTTTTAACAATAGTCGGTTGATGGGGATGTTAATTAATCAAGAAGAAAAGGTTGATTTACAACCCCGCAAATTGGGTCAACAAGCTGTTGAATTGCTTTTTAATCCAGAAGAGCAATTTCGAATCGTTGATTTTAAAATAAATAGTTGATAGAAAGGACCACGGAATTACTTACCAGGGTCCTCTCTTATTTTTACATGGAGGGAAATCGGAATGGAGAAGGTTTACATTGTTGCTGCTCAGCGAACACCAATCGGTAAGTTTAATGGTCAGTTAGCTTCAAAGTCGGCAGTTGAATTGGGAGCGATTGCAATTAAAGCGGCTGTTGAAAAGGCAAAGCTCAGCGGAAACGAGATTGACCAAGTATTAATGGGGAATGTTATTCAAGCAGGGACTGGACAAAACCCAGCTCGCCAAGCATCAATGGTCGCTGGATTAGGTGAGCAGGTTCCGGCAATAACGATTAATGACGTCTGTGCGTCGGGAATGTCCAGTGTTGATTTGGCAGCAAGTTTGATTCGCGCAGGACAAGCTAATGTAATTGTTGCCGGGGGGATGGAAAGTATGTCTCAAGCCCCTTATGTTCTTCCTAAAGCACGGAATGGTTATCGGTTTGGGAACGGGACCTTACTTGATGCAATGCAAAGTGATGCTTTAAATGATGTTTATGGCGATTATCCGATGGGGATTACTGCTGAAAATATCAATGATAAGTATCAGATTACTCGTCACCAGCAGGACGAATTTGCTTTGACGAGCCATCAACGTGCAGTAAAGGCTCAAAAAGCAGGCTATTTCGATTCAGAGATTGTGCCAGTTGAAGTTAAGCAGAAACGAACAACCGTGACTGTAACGGTTGATGAAGCTCCACGACCAGCTACTTCACTAGCGGCTTTAGAGAAATTAAAACCAGCTTTTAAACCTGATGGAAGTGTGACCGCAGGAAACGCCTCGGGAATTAACGATGGAGGAGCGGCCCTAGTTCTTGCTTCTGAAAGTGCAGTCAACCAGTTAGGATTAACTCCGTTGGCTGAGTGGCAAGGAGCTGCAATTGTTGGTCTTGATCCAGCATTAATGGGTTTGGGACCATATTATGCAATCAAAAAGCTCTTAAAAAACCAGCAGATGTCGTCAGATGACGTAGATACTTACGAAATTAATGAAGCGTTTGCGGCCCAAGCCCTTGTCTGTCAAGACTTGCTTCATCTTGATCCTAGTGCTGTTAATCCTTGGGGTGGAGCAATTGCGTTAGGCCATCCTGTTGGGTGTTCAGGCGCGCGAATTATCGTCACGATGATTAACGAAATGCATAGGGATAATCATGAACGCGGTATTGCTTCGCTGTGTGTTGGGGGCGGAATGGGTGAAGCGGTTCTGCTTAAGAAAATTTAGTACCAAGAATAACTTTTATCGTAAAAGGCAAGTAATTGATGAAGCATGACTTTTTTCAATTGCTTGCTTTCTTTATTTTATTAAGCTAAATATGTTTTAAATTATTAACTATAACAGTTTTATTTCACAGAGCTTTAACAGTAATAACTTTAAATTATAAGAATCTGCAACCGTTTTCCAAAAAAATGCGCAAGCGGTTGCACAACAATTTTAAATTTGATATTATTAATATTGCAATAATGTATGAAGCGCTTACAATAATCATAAGTGTCTTTTAGAACTATTTTATAAGTTAAGGAGTTGTTAGCATGAGTCAAGAAAAGTCCACGGGGGCTGGATTACCTACTCTATCAAAGAGTACCATCTGGATGATCAACTTTGGATTCCTTGGTGTTCAGACAGCTTTTACTCTGCAGAGTTCTCAAATGAGTCGGATTTTCCAAACTATTGGGGCCGACCCTAACAACCTTGGCTGGTTCTTCATCTTACCACCATTAGCTGGTTTGATTGTTCAACCAATCATTGGTTATTATTCAGACCGTACATGGGCACCAAAATTAGGTGGTCGGCGGTTACCATACTTACTATTGGGAATGATTGTAGCTGTTATCGTTATGATTTTGCTTCCTAATTCAGGAAGTTTCGGTTTCGGGTATGGTTCGCTTGCTGCCCTTTGGTTCGGTGCAATTACTGTTGCTTTACTTGACCTTTCATCAAATGTGGCAATGCAGCCATTTAAGATGATGGTTGGTGATATGGTTAACGATGACCAAAAGAGTTATGCCTATGGGATTCAAAGTTTCTTATCTAACACAGGTGCTGTGTTAGCTGCCGTTTTCCCATTCATTTTAACTGCTTGGTTTGGGGTTCGTAACACTGCAAAACGAGGTGTTGTTCCAGATTCAGTTATTATCGCCTTCTACGTTGGGGCAGCCTTGTTAGTTGTTACTAGTTTATTTACAGTTTTCCGGGTTCATGAATATGACCCAGCAACTTACGCAAAGTACCATGGTATTTCTGAAGATGATAACAAAGAGGGTGGAAATTGGTTCACACTCTTAAAGCATGCACCAAAGGCATTCTGGACAGTTACCCTTGTTCAATTCTTCTGCTGGTTTGCATTCCAATACCTTTGGACATACTCAGCAGGGGCTATTGCTAAAAACGTTTGGGATACTGTTGATGCTACCTCTGCTGGTTACCAGGCTGCTGGTAACTGGTATGGTGTGCTTGCGGCTGTTCAATCAATCGCTGCTGTTATTTGGTCATACGTTTTAGCTAAGGTGCCAAACAAGTACCACAAGCTTGGTTACAGTGGTAGTTTACTTCTTGGTGCTCTTGGGTTCATTTCAGTGTTCTTTGTTCATGATCAATGGACGTTGATTGTTTCATACACCCTTGTCGGAATTGCTTGGGCTGCGATGAACACTTACCCATTAACAATTGTTACAAACGCATTGACTGGTAAGCACATGGGTACATACCTTGGATTATTCAACGGTTCAATTTGTTTACCACAGATTGTTGCTTCATTATTGAGTTTTGCTTTATTCCCATTATTTGGACACTCACAAGTTCACATGTTTATCCTTGCTGGTATCGTAATGGCTCTTGGAGCTCTTTCAGTTGCCACAATCAAGGAAACTTATGCTGAATAGGAGTTATTTAATAAAACAAATCAATTAAGTTATAATAAAGGCAGGTTAAAGACTACCTTTATTTCAGATGAAAGGAATTGAGATTTCAATGAAACGTACATTTGATATTGCCCCTTGGCATGTTGCTACTCACAAATGGGACCCACAAGACAAGCGTTTACAAGAATCAATGACTAGTTTAGCCAATGAAAATCTTGGTATGCGTGGCTTCTTTGAAGAAGGTTACAGTGGTGACCACATGGAAGGTATCTACCTCGGTGGAGTTTGGTTCCCTGACAAGACTCGTGTTGGTTGGTGGAAGAATGGTTATCCTAAGTACTTTGGTAAGATGATCAACGCTGTCAACTTCATGAAGTTAATCATTAAGGTTAATGGTGAACAACTCGACCTAGCCAAGCAAACACCAAAAGACTTTAAGCTTGATCTTGACATGAAGCGTGGTGTCTTAGAACGGCGCTTTACTGTTGAAATTGGTGGTACTGAAATGTACTTCAATTTTGAACGTTTTGTTAGTGTTACACAAAAAGAATTAGTTGGTCAACGTCTCCACATTAAGAACCGTGGCGACAATGATGCTAAGGTTGAAATTACTAGCATGATTGATGCTGATGTATACAACGAAGATGCCAACTACGATGAACAATTCTGGAACGTTTTAGGTAAGTCTGCTGATGGTGAACATGCTGAATTAACTTCTATGACTAAGAAGAATGATTTTGGCACTCCACAATTTATCGTTGGAATGAAGACTACTTCAAAGACTAACCTTGACCACGTGGGTGACGGCACTGACGAAAAGCACGCTTACAATACATTTGCTGGTACTGTAGCTGCTGGTAAAGAAGTTAACTTTGAAAAGCGCAGTATCGTAATGACTTCTCGTGATTATGACTCCCAAGCAGATATTGAAAAGAACTTGGATGTATTAGGCGACCAACTTGATAATCAAAGTTTTGACGATTTACTTGATCCACATATTAAAGAATGGGCAGACCGTTGGGTTAAGTCTGATGTTGAAATTGAAGGTGACGAAGGAGCTCAACAGGGTATTCGTTTCAACCTCTTCCAACTCTTCTCTACTTACTACGGTCAAGATTACCGTCTTAACATCAGTCCAAAGGGATTCACTGGTGAAAAGTATGGTGGTGCTACTTATTGGGATACTGAAGCTTACTGTATTCCAGTTTACCTTGGGGTTGCAGACCCAGAAGTTGCACGTAACTTATTAATGTACCGTTACAAGCAATTAGATGGTGCCTTTGTTAACGCTAAGGAACAAGGACTTGATGGTGCATTATTCCCAATGGTTACCTTCAACGGTATTGAATGTCATAACGAATGGGAAATTACCTTTGAAGAAATTCACCGTAACGGGGACATTGCCTTTGCTATTTACCTTTACACTAAGTACACTGGCGACAAGTCATACGTTCTTAACGAAGGTGCAGAAGTTCTTACTGAAATTTCTCGTTTCTGGGCAGACCGTGTTCACTACTCCCAAAACAAGAACAAGTACATGCTTCATGCCGTAACTGGTCCTGATGAATACGATAACAACGTAAACAATGACTGGTACACTAACCTTCTTTGTCGTTGGACCCTTCAATACACCCTTGATATCTTAGACCAAGTAGATGAAAAGGTAGCTAAGAAGCTTAATGTTTCAGAAGACGAAAAGCGTAAGTGGAAGGGTATTGTAGACAACATGTACCTTCCTTACGACAAGGAAAAGGACATCTTCCCAGAAAACGATGGCTTCATGGACAAGGACTTGACTCCAGTGTCTGAAATTCCAAGTGACCAATTACCACTTAACCAACACTGGTCATGGGATAAGATCTTACGTTCACCATACGTAAAACAAGGTGACGTTATCCAAGGTCTCTGGGACTTCATTGATGACTTTACTAAGGAAGAAAAGAAGAATAACTTTGACTTCTACGAACAATTTACTGTTCACGAATCAAGTCTTTCTGCTTCCGTTTACTCAATTATCGCTGCTGATATTGGTTACGAAGACAAGGCCGTTGAATTGTATGAACGTTCAGCACGTCTTGACCTTGATAACTACAATAACGATACTTCTGATGGACTTCACATTACTTCAATGACTGGTTCATGGCTTGATATTGTTCAAGGATTTGCTGGTATGCGTGTCCGTGATGGTCAATTACACTATGCACCATTCTTACCTAAGAAGTGGGATTCATACCAATTCCGTCAAATGTTCCGTGGTCGGATCTTGAAGGTTAAAGTTGACAAGCATGGTACTAAGATTGACCTTGTATCAGGTGACCCAATTACCATCGATCTTGACGGTAAGAAGCTTGAATTAAAGTAATTCTTGGAGGCATTTGAGATGAAGTTTGAAGATTTGAAAGGTTTTGCATTTGACCTTGACGGTGTTATTGCTGACACTGCTCGTTTTCATGGTCAAGCATGGCATCAATTAGCTGACAAGGTTGGAACTGAATGGACTCCAGAATTGGCTGACGCATTAAAAGGTGTTAGTCGGATGGATTCTTTGGAATTAATCTTGAAGGCTGGCGGTCATGAAAATGACTATACGCAAGAAGAAAAAGAAGCTTTGGCAACTGAAAAGAATGATAACTATATTAAATTAGTTGAAACTCTAACCCCTGCCGATATTCTTCCAGGAATGAAAGACTTCTTAGATGAATTGAAGGCTAATGGTTACCATATTGTATTAGCTTCTGCTTCTAAAAATGCGCCAAAGGTTCTTAAGTATTTGCAATTAACTGATTACTTTGAAGGAATCGTTAATCCAGCAAACTTAAGTCATGGTAAGCCAGATCCAGAAATTTACCAAGAAGCAGCTAAATTAATGGATCTTCCAGCTGACCAAGTAGCGGGACTTGAAGATGCCCAAGCCGGAATTGAATCAATTAACCGTGCTGGTGAATTATCAATCGGTTTTGGTGCTGATTTAAAGGATGCTGATGTTAAGTTCGATAAGACTGGCGACGTATCCTTAGCTGCTATTAAAGCGCAAATGAATTAAGATCCAATTTCTCTCTTTTAATAATCCGTAAAGACGTACTTAGAATAATCTAGGTGCGCCTTTTTTAGGTGAAATTATGAAAAGAAAAGTAATTATAGCAATCATTATTTTAATTAGTTGCTTATGTGTGGCAGTTACAATTAATTTTAATCGGCCTTCCCCTCAGCCAGTTCAAGATGAAACACAGTCAAGTCAGCAGCCGAAACCAAAATTTACCGATCAGCAAATTGGAATTTTAGCAGGATTGGCAACATCTCCTGAATGGTTAAAACAAAATATTGCTGGAAATCAACTCGTTTATGGAATTGTTAAGCCATCTGACACCGTTCCAGCGGGGGTAGCTGATTATAGCTATTTAGTAGCCGCTGACGACCAAGATGGGACGGTAATTTTCTTTAAAGAGGAAGGCCAAACCGTAATCATAAAATACACTTCTCAGCGAAATACAAAACTAAAAACAAAGGACTTAACCTTATCGCAATTAAAAAAAGAATTCTACCAAACGAGGTCACAAAAAAGAGAAGTAGATGACTATGTAGCAGGATTGCGAACCGAATAAAATTTAAGGCATCTTAAAAATGCTATTTTTAGGGTATTCTTTAGTAGTGAGTACTGTATAATATTCAAATTAAAGGAGGAAAATGTGATGTCAATTTACGGCCCATATGAGCAGATTTTGTCAAATATTCTTTCCCTCACAACTGATCGGATTAAAGAACTAAATCAGCAAACTGTGCAGGATGAGCAACCGAAACTTTATGAACATTTAATTGCCCGAGTAAAGACTTCCAAGAGTATGGAAGAAAAATGCCAACGAAAAGGCTATCCGGTCTCTACTGAATCGGCCTTACGAAAGTGTCGCGATGCAGTTGGAATCAGAATTGTTTGTAACTTTATCGATGATATTGACCGTTGTCTTTACCAATTACGTCAAGCTGACTGGTGTGAGGTTATTAAGGAAAAAGATTATATTACAAATGCAAAGCCAAATGGATATCGGAGCTATCATGTCATTATTGATGAAAAAGTTCCGTATCAAGATATTGAAGGAAATAACCCGGGACATTTTTATGTTGAAATTCAGTTACGGACGATCGCAATGGATTCATGGGCAAGCCTCGAACATGAGATGAAATATAAACATAATATTAAAAATCCAGAGCTAATTGGCCGTGAACTTAAACGTTGTGCTGACCAATTAGCATCATGCGACGTTCAAATGCAAACAATCCGGGAATTAATTAATTCTAGTGAGGAAGGCGAATAAGATGCGAATCCTTATAGCAGAAGATGAACAGCAGCTATCTCATGTATTAAGTTCAGCGATGACAGCGAGCGGCTATCAAGTTGATGTTGCTAATAATGGCCAAGAAGCGGTTGAGCAGGCGAAAGAAAATGCTTATGATGTCATAATTTTAGACATCATGATGCCTGTTAAATCAGGACTGGAAGCATTAAAAGAAATCAGAGCGAGTGGTAATCGCACGTATATTATGATGTTAACGGCAATGGGTGAAGAAGATGATAAGGTAACTGGGCTTGATGCTGGTGCTGACGATTACTTAACTAAGCCATTTTCCTTAAAAGAACTGCTTGCTCGTTTGCGTTCCCGTCAACGCCGCGATGATTCTTACCAAGTAGATGTTCTTGAATTTGGTGATTTGACCCTTAATGGAAATGATCAATCGCTTGAAAGTCATAATTCGATTAGTTTAACGAATCGGGAAAATCGCTTACTTCAGTATTTTATTTTGAATGCTAATAAAGAACTATCAGTAAATGAACTTATCAGTCACGTTTGGGATGAGAATGAAATCGCTGATCAAGAAAATCTCTGGATTAATATCTGTTATTTACGACAAAAATTACAGGCAATTCAATCTCAAGTAACAATTAGTGGTGAAAAAACTGGACCGTTTATGATTGTATACTAGGGGGCCAAGGAATGATTCAACGTTTTCGCTATAAATTTATTGCAATCTCAACTGCGGCGTTATTATTTGTGATTTTGACAATTGTTGGCAGTATTTGTACCCTCACTTACTATCAATCTCACCAAGAAATTGAACGGGTATTGACGATTTTAGTAAATAATGATGGTCAAATTCCTCGAAAAGGGATTCAGACTACTGACAATAATCAACCTCAATTTTCACGTGAGGGCCTTCATCAATATCGTTATTTTGCTGTATTGGTCGATAATAAAAATCAAGTAACGGAAGTGCGAGATGATCATATTGCAACGGTTACGCCGCAGGATGCCCGAGCAATGGCAGACCGTCTTATAAGAAGAAAGTTGCATAGCGGACAGTTGCTGTATCAAGGAGTAACTTATGCCTATAAGATTCGAAATAGAGACGGGGGAAAAGTAATTGTCTTTCTAGACGAATCACTTCTTATGGCCCGGACACGATCATTAATGCATACTGGGTTGATTCTAGGAATAATTATTTTAATTTTATACACCGTTGTCCTAACTCTTTACTCGCGTCGTGCAATTCGACCAATTATTGAGGCAGAGCAGCGGCAGCAAGAATTTATAACTAATGCTAGTCACGAACTAAAAACGCCATTGACGGTTATTTCAGCGAATAATGAAATGCAAGAGATTATCAATGGGGAAAATGAATGGACAACAAGTACCAAGCAACAGGTTACCCGCCTGACAAAGTTAATTAATAACCTGGTGTCACTTGCGCGCATGCAAGAACAACCGACATTAACGATGGTGCCAGTAAATGTAAGTCAAATTGCCAGGGATGTGGCTAGTAGTTTCAAGAGTGTGATTTCAACCGAACAGAAACAGTTCAATGTACAGATTGATAAAGGCTTGGTAGCAAACGCTGATGAGAATACACTACGGGAACTATTGAATATTTTGCTTGATAATGCGAATAAGTATTGTGATCCTCAGGGTGAAATTGATTTTACAGTGTCCTCATCTAGTCATAGCAAAAATATAATTATTACGATTGCGAATAGCTATAAAGATGGTAAAAGTCTGGATGTTAAAAAATTCTTTAACCGCTTTTACCGGGTTGATGAATCGCATACTCAAGGGAAAAAGGCTGGCTTTGGTATTGGGCTTTCTATGGCTCAATATATCGTTAAACAATTTAAAGGGAAAATTACGGCCAAGTACACAAATGGTAAATTAGCTTTTATCGTAACGTTAAAAGAAGTAGGAAAGTAAGAATGAAAATTTGGCGACTTAAGATTGGGATATATGCAGTTGTTTGGAGCCTAATAATTGGTGTGCTGACAGCAGCATATTTAAACTTAGTTAACTGGGTAATTGATTTAGTTTGGCATCAATACCTTGATACGACAGTTGGTGGCAAATGGTATCCGTTTTTAGTGTGTATTCCATTGGGATTTTTGATTGGTTTCTTGAATAAGCGATGGGGAAATTATCCCTTAACAATTGAACAAGTGCTGACGCAGGTAAGGATGAAGGGGCAATTAAATTATCATAATTGGTGGAAGTCTTTTATTCTTGGTTTATTGGCCTTGGGCGCCGGCGGAAGCATCGGACCCGAAGCTTCTACAACCGTATTAACTAGCAGTATGGTTAATTGGCTTGGGGATCGCTTGCGCTGGGCAGTTTCAATGCGCCAGAAGGTTTCTCTTTGGCATGGTAAAATGCAAACGCAAGATTTAGCCGTTGCCCCTAGATTCAGTCAGCTTTTTAAAAATAAATATCAACGAATTCTTGTTATTTCAGGATTAGTTGGAGTTGGGATAATAGGCGCAACGATTGTTTTTAAGCTTTTTCCTGAAGAAGGTGTTTTTGGAATTCATCACCGGACTATTAATTGGGAGTGGATCAATTTATTAACGAGTATCCCAACACTTATTATCGGGCTTGCTTTTGGGTGGCTGTTTGTTCACTTAGAAAATTGGGCTGCACTGATAATTAACGCAAAAATAAGCAAAATTTGGCAAGGTGGGATTTTTGGGCTAATTTTAGCGGTTAGCTCGTTGATCACAAGCGATATTTTGTTTTCTGGTGAGTTTAGAATTGTTCCTTTTACTCACGAAGCTTTTAATCATTCAATCACCTTCCTATTAGTTGTAGCACTCGTAAAAGCCGTAATGAGTAACCTTGGTTTTGCAATGGGATGGCGGGGAGGAACTATTTTTCCGGCTATCTTTTCGAGTGTAGCGGTAGGAACTGCCTGTGCGATGATGTTACCGGGGGATTTACGGGTAAATGCAATTGTTGTGATTGCGGCAAGCCTTACCTTTATTTTAGAAAAACCGTTATTAACAATTATCCTGCTGTTATTATTAGTACCGATTGAACTAGCTCCTGTAATCATTCTTGTTTGCTTCTTAGTGGGTAGGATTATTAAACTTTTTCCGGCTAGTGAATAGGGAATCTTTAATATCTTTTGTGCAACAAGGAAGATCGGGTATTTGCTAAGCCTAAAAATTATTTAAATTTCGTTTTATTAATATCTAGTTGTTTATATGAGAGAATTCCTGTATCTTTATTAAAAAACGATTAGAAAACGAGGCGATAATATGTTTAGCAGAATTGGTCAATTAATATTTGATAATGAAGCCGTTGCGAAGACTTCTGATTTTACAATGGGTCTTGAGATTGAAATGCAACGAGTAGACGAAGATGGCAACCTAAGCCTTGAGCCATATCCGTCAGCGATTGGGGATGAGAAGACTAATCCATGGATTACCAATGATTTTTTAGAAACAATGGCTGAAATGGTAACTCCTTCTGCCCAACATGCTCTTGATGCGATGCATTATTTGTATGTTATTAATAATACATTGCGATCTGCCCTAGCTCCTGGCGAGTTATTATGGCCGTTATCGATGCCTCCGCGACTCCCTAAAGATAAGACTAAATTGCGGCTAGCTAAAATGGGACCGAAAAAAGAAGCTTATTTGAAAGAATGGGCAAAACGTCATGGATACTCGCAAGGAACGCCTTGTGGAGCGCATATTAATCTGAGCATTGATCAGCACATTATTACGTTAGTACTTAATGCTTTTCCAGAGCGTTTTAAGAATGAGCGTGAAGTGCGGAATTATTTATATACTATCCTGGCACAAGGTTTTGTCCGGTATCGATGGCTCCTTACGTATCTTTATGGTGCAAGTCCAATTGTTGAGGAAAATTATTTTGAACCGGGAAAAGGGTTGCCTCACC
The DNA here is from genome assembly GCF_020784695.1 of Limosilactobacillus secundus. NCBI lineage: Bacteria > Bacillati > Bacillota > Bacilli > Lactobacillales > Lactobacillaceae > Limosilactobacillus > Limosilactobacillus secundus. Next base: position 50,592 of record NZ_JAJGUA010000046.1, on the reverse strand, counting down.
CGATTCGGAGCGTGCGACAAAGTCAATACGGCTTTGGAACAAAATTTACTGGTGATTTTACTAATCTCGATCGTTATATTGCGCGGATTGAAGAAGGAGTTAAAGCAGGAATTTTAACATCGGATTACGAATTTCATGGTCCGGTGAGGTTCAAAGGAAACGCGGATTTAAAAAAGTTGCCTGAAGATGGAATTGAGTATTTAGAATTACGAATGCTCGATTTAGATCCTAGTAGTTCAGTAGGCGTTCGAACTGGCACACTAAGATTTATCCGTTTATTAGCAAGCTACTTGATCATGCAACCACCATTAAAAGAAAACGAAGTAGAAGAAATGTTGGTGACTGCCGATAAAATGAATGAAGTGGTGGCCGAGGAAAATCCCCAAGCAATTTGTAAATATCAGGCAAAAGCTCGTGCTGTTCTCAAAAGTTTAGAGCGGTATGCCAATCAAATCCAACTCGGTCCAGAATATTCCGAAGTTCTGGAAGACTTAGAAGATCGGGTAGAGAATCCACTAACTACCCCGAGTGCTAAACTCTTAAGCTATGTAAAGGATGGCTCGCTTACCAAGTATGCGTTGCGTCGTGCCAAACGTTATCAACAAGCAGCACAGGAGACAATCCATCCTTTCAAAGGGTTTGAAGATGGACGAATCTATACTGCTGATGAGCTGCGAAAAGAATTAACATTGTAAGAGAGCTGGCAATAACCTTTTCAACGAGGAATTATATTTTTTTGATTAATCGTAGGAAAGGGAGCGTGATAGAAGTTACTTGTGACTTCGTTTTTCGACGCGAAGCAAGCCTTTGGGAGTTCCCGTAAGCAAGGCCAAGGCCTCCAATGTTCGGTTTAACCGAGCGTTGGAGGCCTATTGTTGTACTGCGCTATTTGTCTTTTATGAAAGAAGCCTGACTTATGTCACAACCCTATTTACTTAACTGCTATTTTTGCTCTAGCGATTAAGTCAGCAAAAATAGCACGTGAATAATCATAATGTTTAAACATGTTTTCCGGATGCCATTGAACTGCTAAGATTTGATCAGAGTTAATGGTTTCCACGGCTTCTGGCACTTGATCATCAGCCCATGCCGTTACATGAAGTGGTTCAGCAATTTGATTTAGTGATTGATGATGACGTGAATTAACATATGGTCTGGGTCCTACTAAGTTAAATAATCGACTTGCCTTGTCTGTAGTAACGTGGTGGGAAGGGAAATTTCCTGGAGCATCTTGAGAATGCTTGAGCGTTTGATGAGGATTTTCCGAAAGATCTTGGTATAAAGTCCCGCCAAGCGCAACATTTAGTACCTGCATTCCGCGGCAGATTCCCATCATTGGCTTTCCAGCATTAAACGCAGCTGTTGCAAGACTGATTTCAAATTGATCTCGTTTAAGATATGTAGGACCTAATTTTTGGTGTGGTTCTTCCTTGAAAAAGGTTGGATCGACATCGCTTCCTCCAGCAAAGATAATCCCATCAAAAAGATCAAGGTAAGATGGTGCTAGTGAAGCAGCAACACTAGGAAGAATAACGGGTAATCCTCCTGATTTGATAATAGCTTCTATTAATGGGCGAGGTGCGAAGGCAGCATTTCGCTCGTTAATGATGTTTGTAGCTTCAGTTAATGTATCTGCAGGAATAGCAATTCGTGGATGCATATAATCCCTCCTCATTTAATTCTCATGATATTATAATCAAATCATAATTCGTTTGGAATAGCAATCAGTATTTTTAATAAAAAAGATATTAAATAGAAAATGAAAAAGAATGTAAAGATGCTTGAATATAACTAATATTAACTCGAGGTTCAAATAAAATAATGGGGTCAAGATGTCCTGCGTGGGATATGGTACATTTAAGACTCCGGCTGATACAGCTGAACAGGCCGTGAAAGAAGCAATTGAAACCGGTTATCGACCCATTGATACTGATGCTGTTTACGGAAATGAAGAAGCAGGAGGTCTAAGTAGCAAAAGACGCCAGCACAAGTCTGCTTACGTTAGATTCTTCAACAGGGGGATTCTTTCATTACCGAAGTCTGTACATAAAGAACGGATAGTAAGTAAAAATATATTTGATTTCAAATTAACGGATGAGGATATGCATAAGATTAATTTATTGCCAAACCGTGGTGGCCAATGTGTTGATCCAGATGAAGTTGATTTTTAATAATAAGAAACATGAAATTGATGCAACAGTATTGGGTATCTGGTCAGAATTAAAATAGTATGCTAAAAAAGTCTCGAACCTTCATGGAGGAGGCTTTTTTGATATAATTTCTTTTAGCTAATAACGAGGAGAATTTGAAAATGAAAAATGCTTATCGTGCGTTTATACAATATTCACGCCAATTCAGGAAAAATTGGTTGGAGTACTTAATATTATTCGGTGGTCTTGATATTGTAAATCAATTTGCAGTAATTCCCTTTTTTCGCTGGATAACGACCTTTGTATTACAAGCCGGAGAAATTCCGTTTGTTTCATATCAAAACTTAATAACTATTTTAACGAAGCACCCATTGGTTGTTATTAGTTTATTGATTGAATTAGGATGTTTGCTAATTATTATCTATGGCGAATTTATGCTCTTGTTGACGGGCTTTCGTGAAATTGGCTTGCCGGAGTTTAGCTGGCGGCGAATGTTTAGGCAAACGCAAGAAACTTTATCATTGTTAAATTTTGGATCGTTAATTTTATTATTAGGTTACTTTTTGCTCATTATTCCATTTGCGGATATCATCTTTCGGACCCCTTTACTGGCGAAAATCCAAGTTCCTCAGTTTATTGTTGATTATCTTACCCGTAATGTGTGGCTTATTGGTGGGTTGGCCTTGTTCTATCTTTTGATGACAATAATCGGTATTCGTTTAATATTAACAATGCCGTTAATGGCTTATCAACACTTACGGTTACGAGTTGCGATGTCTCAAAGTTGGCAAATGACAAGTAAGCTAAGATGGCTGAACTTTTTAATTCAAATTGTGCTGATGACAATGATTGTGGGTAGTATAACTGTTGTTTTTAATCTCATGATTTACCTTCTACAGGTTGTTTTGGATTTATTACCCGGGAAATTATCCTTGCTTACTGCTATCTTTAACTTGTCGATCTTACAACTTGGTGGTGAGCTACTAGCAGTATGGGCAGGAACGATTATCTTACTGGTAGTCGTCAATCCGTTAACGAGTATTAGTGAGCTAGCGACAACTTCTGAACATCCATCACGAGGCTTGCTTACCTCCTTTATGCTTGTGTTCTTGGTAATTGCTTTGGCAACTCTTGCAAATAATACTTTTTACATGCGGGGGACGGGATTTAAACGCCCAATAACCATCTCTCATCGGGGTGTTGCTGAAAAAAACGGGGTGCAAAATACCATTCCAGCAATGGAAAAAACAAGTAAATTTAAGCCTGATTATATTGAAATGGATTTGCATGAAACAAAGGACCACCAGTTTGTTGTAATGCATGACGAGAATCTTAAAGACCTAACAGGAGTAAACAAAACACCTCATGAACTAGCATTGAAGCAATTAACACGATTAACAGCGCGCGAAAATGGCTATCATGCTAAGGTGGCGAGTTTTGATCAATATTTAGCAGCGGCAGAGAAACATCATCAGAAACTTTTGATTGAGATAAAAACAACACCACATGATTCAAAGCAGATGCTCCAGAATTTTAATCGCCGGTATGGGAAGAGGATTTTGCGAGACCATGACCAAGTTCACTCGCTCGATTACAGTGCTGTGACTAAGCTAAAAAAGATTAATCCGCGGTTAACAGTTTTGTATATTCAACCTTATAATTTGGGTAATCCCCAGGGAGTTGCTGATGGTTTTTCGATGGAATATTCAACATTAAATCAGGACTTTATCACTCAAGCCCAGTGGCAACATAAACCGGTATATGCATGGACGGTTAATGAAACAGATTTAATGAAACAGACTATGTATAACCATGCTGATGGGATAATTACCGATAATTTAGGGAAATTAAATGCGGCAATTAAAGATTTTACTGGTAAGCAAAGTTATGCTAATCGAATTTTAAACTATATTATTGTTGTCCCTACAAGCGAAGGAATTGAACCGTAAAAAATACTCGAGAACAGATAAGCCATTAAGACGATTAGTTCTCGAGTATTTTTTATCCAATATGATGCTTCTTTAATTGCCTAATAACAACTAATGCCACTATTCCACCGATCATTCCTTGGATAAAGTTTGAACCTAAACTTAAAAAACCAGTAATTACATGGTACATGACGGTATTGCAGATAAAGTAAATTGCAATCATTGCGATTGTTCCAGCCAAGATTGCGGTCCATTTGCCCCAGGTGGTGTTGCCATATTTTTTATAAATCCAGCCACTAATAAATCCTTCTAAACCATGAGCAGCAAAGGAAAATAAGGCATCTTGCGGAAAGCCGGAAATAAGGTCAAGGAACATTCCGCCAAAGCCGCCAACAATTGTTCCTGCTCCTGGTCCCAAGAGCATTGCAGCAATGAATACACCAGCATCACATAAGTTGACGTTACCATGTGTCCATGGAATGGGGATAAGAAAGAAGCGACCAAGGACAAGAGTTAATGCTAAAAGCATTGCAGCAATTATTGAGCGACGCAACCGAAAAGTAGATTCCATATTAAGACTCCTAACATAATCAATTGTGAGTAATTTTACAATAATTTTTAAGAAATTTCAGAGAAAAAATGTATTGTTATTTATCTAGCGATATAAATAAAAATCAGCTTAATATCTTTCGTGATAGTAATTGCATTGAAATATTATGTAATAAAGCTGAGAATTGATTTTCGATTGATAATCAATATTCCTATTTTATATATTGATTAAATGAAAATTATGCGTATAATAAATTGTGAAAATTAGAACATGATATGAGGTGTGTGTTATGAAGGTTATTATTGTTGGTTGTACACATGCGGGAACGATTACTGCCACTCAAATTTTACAGAATCATCCAGAAACAGAAGTCTCAATTTATGAACGGAATGATAACGTTTCATTCCTCTCATGTGGGATTGCTGTTTACTTGAGCGGTGATGTTGGTGACCCAGATGCAATGTTCTATTCAAGTCCCGAACAACTTGCTGCCATGGGTGCAACAGTTCATATGCAACATAATGTAACTGATATTGACCCTGAGACTAAAACGGTTACAGTGACAGATCTAGTGACAGGTGAAACAAAGACTGACCATTACGACAAGTTAGTTGATACTACAGGTTCTTGGCCAGTAATCCCTCCAATTGAAGGTGTGGATGGCCCTCGTGTTTATTTGTGCAAGAATTACCATCATGCTAAAGAATTGTTTAACGTTGCTAAAGATGCGCAACGGATTGTTGTAATTGGTGGAGGTTATATTGGAGTTGAATTAGTAGAAGCTTACACTCGTCAAAACAAGAATGTTACATTGATTGATGGTTCTCCACGGATGCTTCATAAATACTTTGACCGTGAGTACACTGATCGGATTCAACAAGAATTTGTAGATCACGGCGCCCGCTTTGCTTTTGACCAACGCGTAACCGGATTTGAAAACCACGAAAATGGTGTAACCGTTAAAACGGATAAGGGTAATTATGAGGCAGATATCGCTATCCTCTGTGTTGGTTTCCGTCCTAATACTGATCTCTTAAAGGGTAAAGTTAAGATGCATAATAACGGGGCAATCATTACAAACGAATACATGCAATCATCTGATCCAGATATTTACGCTGCTGGAGATTCAACGGCTGTTCACTATAACCCAACTGGCAAGGATGCATACATTCCATTAGCTACTAACGCTATTCGGCAAGGAACAATTGTCGGCACAAATCTCTTTGGCAATACGATGCGCGATATGGGAACTCAATCTAGTTCTGGCTTAAACTTATACGGGACAACGATGGTATCATCTGGATTAACTTTGGAGAATGCTAAGGAAGCTGGTTTTGATGCAGCTGCGGTGACAATTGAGGACAACTACCGCCCGGAATTTATGCCAACGACAACCCCCGTGTTAATGACATTAGTTTGGGATAAAAAGACTCGGCAAATCCTTGGGGGACAGTTTATGAGTAAGCATGATGTTTCTCAATCTGCTAACATCATCTCCTTATGTATCCAAGATAAGCACACGATTGATTATTTAGCATTTGTTGATATGCTTTTCCAACCACACTTTGATCGTCCATTTAACTATGTAAATATTCTTGGTCAAGCGGCGGTAAAGAAGCAAGCTGAATTAGAAAAATAATAACTAAAAAAGGTTAGAAGAGAACGAAAAAGTTTTCTCCTAGCCTCTTTTTTGCGCTTATTTTTAAAAATCACCGTTCATAATCGAATCTTTTACAATCATATAATCGACCTTCCGAATAGCTTCAAGGTCACGACCACCCGAGTAAGAAATAGATGATTGCAAGTCTTCTTGCATTTCATTTAAGGTGTCTTTGATGGAGCCGCGGTAAGGAACGAGCATCTGCTTTCCTTCAACATTTCGATAAGCACCCTTTTGAACTTCAGATGCAGAACCCCAGTATTGCTTGTATTGTTTTCCATCAATGGTGATGACATGTCCTGGTGATTCGAGGTGGCCAGCAAGCAATGAGCCAATCATCACCATTGAAGCACCAAAACGAACAGACTTAGCAATATCGCCATTATGTCTAATACCGCCATCAGCAATGATTGGTTTACGCGCGGCTTTAGCACACCAACGAATAGCGGATAATTGCCAGCCTCCAGTACCAAAACCAGTCTTTAGCTTAGTGATGCAGGCTTTACCAGGACCAACCCCAACCTTAGTCGCATCCGCCCCTGCATTTTCAAGGTCACGAACAGCTTCGGGAGTCGCAACATTTCCCGCGGTTACAAAAGTGTCGGGAAGTTTTTCTTTGATGTATTGGATCATTTTGATCACAAAATCAGAATGACCGTGGGCAACATCGATCGTAATATATTCTGGAGTTAATTGTTCGGATTTTAGTTGATCAATAAACTTGTACTCATTATCTTTAATCCCGACTGAAATCGAAGCAAACAATTCTTTTTCGTGCATCATTTTAACGAAAGCTGCTCGTGTCTCTGGATTAAAACGGTGCATCACGTAATAATAGTCATTTTGGGCAAGCCAAATTGCTAAATCTTCATCGATGACGCTTTCCATATTTGCAGGTACAACAGGGATTTTAAATGTGCGCGGACCAAACTTGACGCTTGTATCTGCTTCCTTGCGGCTCTTAATCACACATTTATTTGGGACCAATTGAATATCATCATAATCGAATGTTTTCATTAGGGCAGCTCCTTTTTAAAAATTTACCCTAATTATTATGCGCTAAAATAGATGAAGCGTCAATGAAAATAGCGTACATTTGCTGAGTGATTCCTAAAAATAGTTCGATAAACTGTTGACGACAAGAAATTAATCCGGTAAAATAGCGAAGTAAAAACGTTAATTTTAGAAAATATAACTATGAGGTGAAAATAAATGTCATCAGTTGTTATTGTTGGTAGTCAATGGGGCGATGAAGGAAAGGGTAAGATGACCGATTACCTAAGCCAAGAAGCGGATGTTGTGGTTCGTTCACAAGGTGGTAATAATGCGGGTCATACAATTGCATTTGATGGTAAGAAGTTTGCCCTCCGTCTCGTACCATCTGGGATTTTTGCTAAAGACAAGTTAGCAGTAATTGGTAATGGAGTGGTTATTAATCCACCGGCATTATTAAAGGAATTGCATTATCTTCAAGACAACGGAATCGACATTTCTGGGTTACGGATTTCTAGTCGTTCGCATATTACTTTCCCATACCACATTCTTCTTGATAAATGTCAAGAAGAGGCGAAGGGTGATCACAAGGTCGGAACAACCAAGAATGGTATCGGACCGACTTACATGGACAAGGTTTCCCGAGTTGGTATTCGGATGTGCGACTTACTTGAAAAAGATACCTTTAAGGAAAAGCTTGAACGTAACCTAGCTGAAAAGAACGAATTATTCACTAAGTTATACCATGTTGACCCAATTAGCTTTGACGATATTTTTGAAAGTTACTACGAATACGGTCAAGAATTAAAGCAATACGTTACTGATACAGCTCAAATTGTTAATGATGCTCTTGATCAAGACAAGAAGGTCCTCTTTGAAGGTGCACAAGGGGTTATGCTTGATGTTGATCAAGGAACATATCCATATGTTACTGCTTCTAACCCAATTGCGGGAGGAGTATGTACTGGTGTTGGTGTTGGTCCTAACAAGATTGAAACAGTTGTTGGAATTTGCAAGGCTTACTCTACACGGGTTGGTGCTGGCCCATTCCCAACCGAATTAACTGATGAGATTGGTGATCAGATTCGTGAAACAGGTCATGAATACGGAACTGTTACAGGTCGGCCACGGCGCGTTGGTTGGTTTGATAGTGTTGCAATGCGTCATGCACGGCGGGTTTCCGGAATTAGTTGCCTTAGTCTTAACTTACTTGATGTTTTGACTGGCTTGAAGACTGTTAAGATTTGTACCTCATACAAACTTGATGGTAAGCAAATTGACTACTACCCAGCTAGTTTGAAAGAACTTGAGCGTTGTGAACCAGTTTATGAAGAACTCCCAGGATGGGACGAAGATATTACTGGTGCAAAGAAGTTTGAAGACTTACCAATTAATGCGCAAAACTACTTGAAACGGGTAAGTGAATTATCAGAATCACCGCTTGCAACTGTTTCTGTTGGTGCTGATCGGATTCAAACAATTATCGTTAAGGATCCGTGGGAATTAGCACATAAATAAATAGATGAAAGCTTCTAATGTTTGAATAATCTTTAAGCATTGGAAGCTTTTTATTTCTCTTGCCTCCCCTATGGTATAATCGAGACAAATACACGTTATAGGAGGCAAGATGATGACACAGCCAACCCTAACAGTAGAAAAACATTATTTGAATTGGCCGCTTAACCGCCCTTTAAATCAAGCTGACATAATGCATGAGTTGGGTGTGCATGCATCCGATGAAAATGGCCAAGATTTAACGAGTAAGGTGATGATGAACCTAACTCAAGTGAATGTTAACAAAGCAGGAGAATACCCTGTGATGTTAAGTGTGATGAATAATAATGGACAAAGTACTCAGGTAAGCATCACACTAAACATTCAACCGATGCGGACACAGAATGCAACTCAGGAAACTGCAGCTCCCAAAAAGTCAAGACGGGGATGGCTATGGGGCGTTATCGTAATCATTATTATCTTATGTGCCTGGTGGGCGATCAGCTCTCATAACCGGCAAGCAGCTAATCAAGCGGCAACTGATAGTCAGCAAAGTAGTCAAATAAGCAATAATTCAAGCAGTATTAGCGATTTAACAAAAGATAATCAACATCTCGCTAACCAAGTTGCAGAACTTAAAGGGGCAACCCAACAATATCAAAAAGACCACGATCAACAAGCATTAGAAAGTCGACTTGATAAGATTCAAAGTCAAACTCAAGACTTGCAAAATCAAGTCCAAAGTAACAATGTGAAGCAAGATTTAAACCAAGTTAATGAAACTGTTAATGAAGTACGGGAAAACCCAGATAATGGGACGAAAATTGTCAACAATCTAAAGAATAAGGGCGACTTTCAAGAAATCTGGGGAAATATTAGCCAAGAAGTCCAGAAATGGTTAGATGAGTTTGCTAATTAGTGAGTTTGACAGCAACAAGATAGACCCTTAAAATGGTAATAATAATTAGCGAGATTTCCCGTTAAGTTGTTAGGGATGAGGGAAAGGCTCAAGTAAATGCTGGATCCTTCCTTAGATTAGCGGAGGGTCTTATTCTTTTGAAAGATTTTAAATTAATTAAGGAAGTGACATGATGGCTCATGAGATCTTAGACGGCTCAAGTATGCAACGTGCATTGACCCGGATTACTTATGAGATTATCGAACAAAATAAGGGTGTCGATAACTTAGTATTTGTTGGAATTAAGACGCGAGGGGTATATTTAGCAAAGCGCCTCGCCAAGCGACTAAATCAGTTGGAAAATGTAGAAATGCCTGTGGCAGCACTTGACGTCTCTCTTTATCGCGATGACCGTCATGTACCAGACTATACTCAAGAACCAACCGTAAAAACTGATCAATTAGATATTGATATTACTAATAAACACGTTATTTTGGTTGATGATGTGCTCTTCACTGGACGGACAGTTCGGGCGGCTTTAGATGCCTTAATGGATACGGGACGGCCAAACCGAATTTCATTAGCGGTCCTTGTCGATCGGGGACACCGTGAATTACCAATTCGGCCAGATTTTGTTGGAAAGAATATCCCAACAGCAATGAATGAAACCGTTCATGTAGCAGTTGAAGAATATGATGGCCATGAAGATGTAACAATTGAACATAATTAAAAAGCTCAAGACAGAAATGCCTGTGAGCTTCCCACAAGTAACAATAGGCCTCCAACGTTCATCCTTTACTGGACGTTGGAGGCCTATTGGCGTCTTGCGCTGTTTATTTTAATGGATACAGCTTGACTCATGCTCCACAGCCTTTTATCTTATCTTCCGCCACCAATCCACTGTTGAATGCTCATTAAATACTCGGGTACCAAACTTTTTTTGAAACCACCGGACCTGTTTGGGGGTAAATCCTCGGAAGACTAATGGTAAGTTTTTCCAATGAGAATAGAGAGCATAGAGAAGGAGGATGTATTGTTCCTTGCTAATATCATCTACTGGAATCTCACTAACCATGGTCATCGAAATCCCTGTCCCCAGTGCAGGAAATGTATCAAGACTAATTTTGTAGATTGGGTTGTTACTGATGTTGGTGGTAAATACGATTAATGCTTGTTTTTGTCGCGGATGATAAACTTTTTCGATCCGCTTATTGATCTTGTGAACTTGGCGTTTAGTTGGGTTAAGAATTATATTTCGCATATAAAAGCCTCTAATCGAACGTCTGTTTAGGAGATAGTATATCATACTTAGGAACAGAATAAATCATGTAAAATTTCTTTATTGATGTAATTTTGCCAATTCTTTTCGTTGGAATTACACTATTCTTATTAATGCGGTATGATTGGATTAGTGAGTTTAGCATTAATCGTGCAGGCCATCTGATGCCAAAATGGTTTGCAATTTTTAGAATGGTCTTTGGTTTTGTGATTTTACTGTTAATTTTATTCTGGTTAACGTGGCATGAGCGAGCCAAAAAACTAGAGGAATAGAAAAACGCTCAATGATTGCACAAGTCATTGAGCGATTATTTTAGGGAATAGTAGTAGCTGATATCGCACATTATCTGCTACTAGTAAAATGTTAAGTCTGATTGAGGCGAATAACTAAAAACAACTATTGGCACCACCCTAGAAGAAAGAACAATTTAACTTTGGGAGTTTATTAGGATTTTTGTCCTTATTAAAATGAGAAAAAGTTAAGGACATTCTAGAAGTCATTAAGTAATAAAATTGATCTCTTCACAAATTGCTTTTGATGTTAAAGCTTCAATTCGTTGATATTTTACCAAGTAATTTATCAATAGTTAATAGTTTTACGAGATTATGCACTCACTGTGTACAAGTGATACCAAGAATATACTTTGTTCTAACAAGGGTGTTATTTTGCTATATTTTTACTAATCGTTTATATTAAGATAATATAGTTTGGAGTTTATATAGGAGAAAAAAGATGGATATTCGTAAAATTAATACGTTAAATAGAATTAAGGAAGGATTTATTACTGTTTTAGATACTAAAAAGTTATCAGAATGTACTACTAATGATATTGTAAATAGCGCTGAAATTAGTAAGAAAACTTTCTACAATTATTACCAAAATAAACAGGACCTTCTTCATGAAATTGAAAATGATCTATTGGAAGGACTGAAAGAAGCTCTCGTAATTGATCGGGAAGAGCTAAAAGATGTTAAGCATTTACCAGGTGCAGACGAAATTAAGGAATTAGCAGAAGTTGCTTTTAATCAGACTTTAGCTTTTTGTAATGAGAACAAGCATGCATTGTCAAATTTACTTTCCTCAAATGGGGACATGCAGTTTTATCAAATGATTGTTGAAGTAGCAAATGCAGAATTTGATGCGCGAGTTCCATATTTATTTGGTGATATAGACATTAAAGAAACTAATGTGAAATCGCCATTGCCGTTTTCATTTATTAAAACCCTCTATATCAATACAATTGTTAATTTGTTAATGCTTTGGGGTGCCGCACCAGATGCTTTGAGTATTAACGAAATTAAGTCAATTGCAGGCTTGATTCAAACAAAATCACCAGTTGAATTGATTCGAATTTATAAATTATATTTAAACTAGAAAATGAGGAGCCCAAAATTTTCGGCTCTACGTCAAGTAGTGTTGATACGCAAATATGAATTTTCGCCAATTAAATTGGTCTAGTTAGAATCGTCATTCGTGGCGGTTCTTTTTAGTTAGTTTGAATTTGGTGGCCAATAATTAAATAAATCCGCGTTTTAAATGCCGTAAAGTAACGATAACCACAGGCAACTCGTTTAATAGTTTTAATTCGATTATTAATCCCTTCGGTTCGACCATTTGAGAACTTCGTCTCAAAGCCACGCTTAATTCCCTCTTTATAGCGCGCTAAAACTTGACAACGGTGGATTGTATAATGGCTGACACTGTCTGGCCGGAGTTTAAGTAATTGAAAGAAAGTTGTAAAATCACGTTGATTGTAAGCACGCTTCAAGGATTGAATAAAATTATAGGTGGCTCTTAACTCTTGGTCATACGCTAACATTAAGTCTAAGATCATAATGGAATTAACAACGCGATTAAAATACCGTCCTTCGTAATAAACTTTTGTACTTAAATTTTCCCGATCTTGAAGAAATAGCCGCCAATAACGTTTAAGGCGCCGAGCTTGTTTCTGCTCCGCAGAATCACCTTTTCGCAAACGATTGAAGACATGAATTCGCACATGATTCATCGTATCATTAAGGTGTTTGGCAATATGAAAGCGATCATAGATGATTTGAGCACAAGGAAAAACGGTTTTAACTAGTTGATCATAAGCAGCGTTCATATCCATTACCAGATATTTTACCCGGCAACGGGCAGCACGTGTAAACTGTTGATAATGCTTAAATAAACTACGTAATCGCCGATCTTCAAGGAGCTCAAATAAGCAACTCCGATCACCATCAACGGCGATGAAACTCATCTTACCTTTAGCGCTCCGCATTGATTTAAATTCATCAATACATAGTGTTTCCGGTAGATAGTTTAAATTCGGCTTGTATTGATCAGCGAGGTCCAAAAGGACCCGCTGGACCGAAGCTTCACTGATAAACAAATCATGGGCAATATCTTTAATTGTTTGAATTCGCGTTAACCGAAGAATAATTTCACGCCTTAAATCACGACTAATTGTTCGTTGCTTTTCAAAAAGATAACTAGTCGCATTAAATGTTGTATGGCAGTCAGGACATTGAAAACGTTGGGTATTAACAAGCAACATTAATGGTTGAGCCCTAAATTGTCCATATTTGTGTTTAGCTTGATAAAAACCATATTTTAAGATTTGTCCACGATTAATAACGCCACAATTTGGACAAGCACGCGGGATATAAGAAAGGGTACAGGATATTTGTGCCACCCGAACGTTTTTAATTGATTTATATTTAAGCCAATGATGAGGAAAATTTAAATGAGGGTCTGTTAAATTGAGAAGAGTTCTTGTATCATTATCCATGGAGGTTACCTTCTTTACTATGTGATTTGGCGATTTCATTGTATCAGAGGGCATGCCTCTTTTTTAGTTTAAAAACAAAAAATCTGGTATTGGTATAGAAAGTGATATTTCTATATCAACACCAGATATTGTAGAGCCAAATTTTCTCGGTCTCCTCATTTTTTATTAACAAAAATTCTTTTTAAATTAATTGCCCTTCCAATAACGTGCTCGGGTAAGCAATTCCCGTGAACGTTGGTCAGCTGGTCGATAACCCTTAGTAAATAGGTGTCGGAAGTACATCATATTATAGAAAAAGCCAAAGAAAACAGAAGGCCATGGGAATTGGAGCAAGGCATTAAGTCCAAAGAAAAGGGCTACCAAAGCATAATCGAGGGTTAATACAATCATTAAAATGAAATTATAGTAATCCGCGCGAAAAAGTGCTGGCAGTGGCCCGAACCAAAGAGTTGTCCAAGAAAAGCCGACTTTGGCGATTCGGATATCCCCCTGGTCATTAACGATTTTAGCGTAATTTGGTGGGAGGGGGAGATTGTTTAAGTTAAACGGATTTTGGTTATCATTATTGTTATTACCAAATGGGTTTTGCATATCTCGTCCACTTCTTTCTATAAGTAATAATATTAACACATTGAGTGAGGGATAGGAAACGTCTCTATCAGGCTTTCAAGGAATGTTAACAATTATATGGTAAACTCAAAGTGATAACCATGAAAGGGGAAATCAAGGATGTTTTTTTTCCTAAACGATAATATTCAACGAAACAAATCAGGAATTGAGCATGCGCAAATTAAGCGTCTGCATCTGTTTGAAAAATATCATCAACCAGCTAAGATTGTTACTCGGCAATATTCAAATGAATTACACTTGGTAACATCAGAAGCAGGGATTGATGATCGTAACTTTATTAACTTGTTTGATTATTTTCAAGAGGCTTGTGAGGTTCCTCAAAAGAATATTCGGATTAAAGATATTCCAGTTAATCCCCACTGGGAACGCAAGGCTGACGGAATTAATTATAATTATTATCAAAATGGCAAACGTGTACTCTATATTCGCCGGCGCAGTGATACTGATCGGCGAGTAATTAATATTCAATATTTTGACCATTATGGAAAACTACTTAAGGTTAGTTGGTATGATAGCCGCGGTTTTATCTCGGTTGAACAACTTTATGACTGGGATGGAAAAATGGCAACGGAAAATTATTACCGTCCAGATGGAACCTTAGCAATCCAGTTAGCCCACCAGCAGGATAAGCGGGGAAAGGAAATTAAAACTTATCATCTCTTTAATTACCATGGTCATGACTACCAATTTAGTGGATTTGACCAGTTGACCAGGTTCTTCCTCGATGAACTGGTTGCTGATAAACAAATCTGTGGTAAGGGTCCGGTTGGCTTTATCGTTGACCGGGTTTATGAATTAGGCTGGGCGGTCCTGCACATGAAGCACCGTGTCTTTCGGATTCTTCAATTGCATAATGACCATGTCAATAATCCTGACGATATGCTCCATTCTCCCCTTAATTATAACTATGATTGGGGGCTTAAGCACCTCCAAGATTGGGATGGGGTTATTGCCTTAACTCCGCAACAACAAAAAGACCTTCAAGACCGGTTCGGCAAGCTTGGCGTGAAGATATACCGAATTCCCGGTCCGATTGTTCCTGCAGCAGTTATTGATAAGCGTCACGTTCCATTTAAAAAACGAACGAAGAAACAAGTTGTCATGGTCGCTCGCTTGTCTCCGGAAAAACAGCAAGATCATTTATTGAAAGCATGGCCACAAGTACTAGCGGCGGTTCCAGATGCCAAACTCGATTTTTGGGGTTATGCTAATGATGATTTTGATAAGACGCTCAATGAAATTGTAAAAGAGGAAGCGATTAATAGCTCTGTGACTTTCCATGGGTATACGGATGACGTCAATTCGGTTTACGAAGATGCGCAATTGCTTATTTTGCCAAGTCGGGCTGAAGGCTTGCCACTATCTTTAGTGGAGGCCCAGTCCCATGGGTTGCCGATTATTGCTAATGACATAAAATATGGTCCTTCAGATGTCGTTATTGACCAACAGGATGGCATACTGACCAAGAACGGTGATATTGATGGATTAGCTCAAGCGATCATTCGCTTATTGCAAGATCAAGAGCGATTAGCAAAGATGAGTGAAAATGCTTATGCTGATAGTGAACGTTATTCTGAACCAAACGTGATGAAGTTATGGAATGAGTTGGTTGATGATATGAAGGAAAAGGGGGAAGAGTAAAATGTATTTTTTTGTAAATCAATACTTATTAGGTAGTAATTCTAGTGTTGAACACGCCGAATTAAAACGACTAGCCCTATTTAAAAAGCATGGTGGAAAAGCTAAATTGGTAACCCGTGACTTTGACCTCGTTCTCCATGATACAATCAAAAAATTTGGCTTAACTAACGACCAGATTGTTAATATGTATGATTTTTTTGCAAACACGACTGATTATCAAGGTAAAAAGCTCCATACTGAGGATTTACCTTTACCAATTGAATATCAAGTAGGAACTGGAAATAACTATCGCGAAGTAAAAAGCGGTGACCGACTCGTTTGCGAGGTCCACTTTGCGGCTGGAACCATTGGGCAAGTTAGCCATGTTGATTATTTTGATATTGCTGGTAATATGACTCTTCGCCAACAATATGATATTCGTGGATTTAAAGCAGCTGACGAATTCTTTGGTGAGGATGGACAGGAATATTATGCGCGTTATTATCGCCCAGATGGAGAAACGTATCTTGAACGATATTTTGTAAAATCAGTTGAAAATACTCCGATTAATTCGCTGAATGTCTTACGCAATTATCAGGGGCAGGATCGCTTCTTTGATTCTTTAGAAGACCTCTTTATCTTCTTTTTGGATGAATTGAATAAGGCAAATGGTGAGGACAACGTGTTTATTGCTGACCGCCCAGCTGTTGCGATCAAACCGGTTCAATCAATGATGACAAAAGCAAAGAAATTCTTATGGCTTCCGATGAACCAGGTTAACGATGGCCAGGACTTAATAAATGGTCCTTTAAATTCTATGTTGCAAGACCCTGTTACTACGGATGCAAACAAGTGGGATGGCGTAATCGTCATGACTGCTAAACAAGCAGAGATTCTCCAGCAACAAATTCACAATGCTGTACCAATCTATGTAATTAATGGGACTCCCGTTCTTACTAATTATGCGCGAATTTATGAAGCTGATCGGACACCAGGACAGTTGATTTACGTTGGAAGATTAGCAGAAGATAAGCAAACTAGTCAACTAATCAATATGTTTGCGCAGATTCATCATCAAGTGCCTGAAAGTAAGCTGGTTTTCTATGGGTATGGCACTGGGAAAGATATGGATAACTATAAAAAGCAGGTTAAAAGCCTTGAATTAGATGGGGCAATTGAGTTTGCCGGTTATCAGGTATCGTTAGATGAAGCGTATGATCAAGCTCAAATGTTTGTCGATGCAAGTCGAATCGATGCACAACCCTTAGCGATGGGCGAGGCCTTAAACCATGGGGTACCAGTTGTTTCTTATGATTACCTTTATGGACCACGTGAAATGGTAATTTCAGGTCAAAATGGCGAGATCGTTCCTTTAAATAACCAGGGACAGTTCATTCAAACCGTCGTCAAATTATTACAAGACCAAGATAAACTGCAAAGCTTGAGTACTGGTGCCTATGACAATCTAGATGAATTGGCAGAAGAAAAAATTTGGAAGCAATGGCAACAACTATCAGCTATTTAGTTAAAATTGGTTATAATATATTCAGAAGACGAAAAGCAGAAAATAATCAAATTTTTTTGAAGCCTTTGGTCGTTATCTATTGATAATTTAAAGACGGAAAATGAGGGCGGAATGATGGATAATTATCAAGCAATGAATTTTTACTATGGACTTCTTAATTTGCATGCTGGTTTCTTTAAGGCTGACTTATGCGAAATACTAATGACGATCGCACAAAGTATCCCTGATAAAAATCAACAATCAGCAACGGCATACCATACTGTAGAAGAGACTTTAAGCCAAGACCACAAGCAATTGAGTCGTGATCAAATTGCATTTGGGTCATTTTATGAAGATGGTCATATTTTACATAATGTCAAAATTAATACCCAATCAGACTTTTTCCTCGATCCGACCCGGGAAGATACTGTCAAGTGGCATGTTAGTTTTACAGTTGCTAAAGATGTCCGGCCAGCTGATCAATTTACAGTTCAGCTGTCACCAAATTTGATGGTTACGCCTAATGGTCATCCTGAAAAGCCAATTCCTGATTTTAGTGATCAAAATGGGACTGTTATTGCGATGGGGGCTTATGACCGTGATAAGCACGAACTTGTCTATACTTTTACGAATTATGTAACCGAGCATCGACAAATAATTGGTGAATTAAAGGGAGAGCTGGCAATTGATCCCCTCACAACTCCAGAGAACAAATTTGGCTTGAAATGTTTTATAAGTGTTGATGATTATCGAAAAGACTTTACTATTGATATCGACTATCCAGATCTTGCTAACGACATGTTTCTCGGGATTTCTAGCCGGATGATGCATTTTGATAAGGATCAGCAGCTTTTTGAGGACATTATCTATGTTAATCCACCACAAAAAGACCTTAATCATGCCTATATTGTTTTTAATACGAGTGATCTAGTGGAAGAATTATCTAATGCCATCGTCAAACCGTCGACAATGCGGATTGAGATTTATCGTAATTCACGGGGATTAAAATTACCTCAATCATATGGGGTAAACCTTCAGCGACTACGGGATATTACTAATCGATTCCCGGTAGTGGAAGGCGATCACCTTGTCGAGACACCTTATACAATGTCCTTTGCTGATAACAAGATGCGTTTGAATTTTGGCGCCGATCACACTAATGATTCCTATATTATTAGGGTAATTGGTCAATATAATGCTGAACTTGATGGAACGGTACGCTTGCGAGCTCGCTTGTTTGGAATGGATCAGCAAAATGTTTATATGAGTAATTCTACGGCTGCAACAGCCACTGGAACTTCGATGGTCGCAAGTGGTCATGCCATTTCTAAAGAGAAGTTAGGGGAGAAGGTAGTAAATACAACAGAAGACGTGAAACAAGAAGACCATTTTGGCGACGTGGAAGAGCCTCTTGAATCATCGGTCATCGAAGAAATGGATATTCCAATTGCTTCTGATAGTCAGGAACAGTTTTCTGGTTCTCAAGGGGAAGAAGAGGAAACACCGATCAAAGAAAAGTTGGAGGATATCCCGATTAATGATGTTGATGAGGAAAAGCAAGTTGAACCCCAAGAAGATTTCGCGCAAAGTGCAGTTTCAGGCGATGAAACAGCCGTTGAAGAAGAATCTGACTCATCAGCTTATATAATCTCATTTGATTCAGATGATGAAGAAGAGTCGACTGTTGCTGCTGAACAAGAAGAAAATCAGGCGGAAGCTTCTGCGGTCAGTGCAGCAGTTGGTGGGGATGAATTATCAATCTCCTTTGACATCACTCCGCAAGCAACACCAGCAGAATCGACTCAGGCATTATCTGAAGAATCCGCCGCACCTGAGCCTGCTGTTGAAATTAAAGTTAGTGAAGAGGAGACAAGTCCAGCATCATTACCAATGCTGGGACGACGGCCACCACGTCGACATAGTCGTTTTCAAAAGCCAACACGGTCGAGTCATTCATTGCGTCATTTGCGGAGACGTTAATAAAAAAATAAAGCGTCAGGAGAGATTGTCCTGGCGCTTTATTTTTTACTAAAATGTAATCGTTTCCATAAAGTGCTTGCAATTAAAAATGTAGGTGTTAATATTTAATTGAAGCGAAGTAAACGTTTACATTGATGATTTAAATGAGAATTATAGTAGTTTTATGGAGAGAGGTTTTATTTTATGGAAAACAATCATTGGTGGAATAAATCGGTTGTTTATCAAATTTATCCAAAAAGTTTTCAAGATACCAATCATGATGGTGTCGGTGACCTTCGTGGAATAATTGAGCGCCTTGATTACATTAAAAAATTAGGTGTTGATGTCATTTGGCTAAACCCCATTTATGAATCTCCGCAAGTTGATAATGGTTATGATATTAGTAACTATGAAGCAATTAACCCAACTCTTGGCAACATGGATGATTTTCAAGAATTGATTGATGGCGTTCATGAACGTGGAATGAAATTGGTCATGGACTTAGTTGTTAACCATACTTCTGATCAACATGACTGGTTTAAAGAATCACGTAAGGGCAAAGACAATCTATACCGTGATTATTATATTTGGCGTGACGGTAAGGATGGTGAAGAGCCAAATAATTGGGGATCGTATTTCTCTGGAGCTGCTTGGAAATATGATGATGAATCCGGCCAATATTACCTCCATCTTTTTGCTCCAGAGCAACCAGATTTAAATTGGGAAAATCCGAAAGTTCGGCACTCTGTTTATGACATGATGAACTGGTGGGCTGCCAAGGGTGTCGATGGTTTTCGGATGGACGTTATTAACCTAATTTCTAAGCCGGATGGATTGCCAGATGCTAATAAGAACGAAGATGAGAAATACGCCAATGTTGAACCATTAGTATCAAATGGTCACCGTATTCATGAATTCTTACAAGAAATGAATAAGAATGTTATGAGTAAGCATAAGATGGTGACAGTTGGTGAAACACCGGGCGCTACACCGGAAGATGCCGAGAAGTATGCCAGCCTTGATAATAAAGAATTAAATATGATTTTCCAATTTGAACACATGGGCCTTGATAGTAACCCTAATCCAGTTCTTGGTAAGTGGGATGATCGCAAGACAAGCCTTAAAGATTTGCGGGCAAACTTAACGAAGTGGCAAGAAAAATTGTATGGCAAGGCTTGGAACTCCCTTTATTGGAACAACCATGACCAGCCACGGGTTGTATCACGGTTTGGTAATGACCAGGCCGAAGATTATCGAGTTAAATCTGCCAAGATGTTAGCAACCATGACCCATATGATGCAAGGAACGCCATACATTTATGAAGGGGAAGAAATTGGCATGACTAATGCCTATTTCCCAAAGCTTGAAGATTACGTCGACCTTGAATCGATTAATGCCTACCACCAACTTGTTGATGACCAACATTTGCTTGATGGCGAGACGATGATGAAGTATATTGCGATTCATTCACGTGATAATGCGCGGACACCAATGCAATGGGATGACAGCGAGTATGCAGGCTTTTCCGACCATACCCCATGGGAAAAAGTTAATCCAAATTACAAGCAGATTAATGTCAAAAACACATTAGCTGATAAAAATTCAATTTTCTATTACTATCAAAAATTGATTGAACTACGACACACAATGCCGGTAATTACTAATGGAAAGTATGCGTTAGTTCCTGGTAATGAAGATGATGAACAGGTCTTTGCATATACACGCCAAGATGATGACACTACTTTGTTGATAATCTTGAACTATACTGATGAGACTGTTAACCGCCATTATAATGTGCCAGCTGATGCGAAGTTACTAATTAGTAATTATGAGGATGATCAAAATGATACTATCCGGCCATACGAAGCTAAGGTTTATCAATACTAGAGTGGGGATGAATAATCATGGATAAATCACTTTCGAATTCGAAACAAAAAGTTGAAACGAAGCAGGTTGATCTGGATACAGGGATGCCAGACTTGCCCAAAAAAGAGCTATTTGCGATTACATTTGCTTTTCTGGGAATAAACATGGCTTTCTCACTGCAGAGTTCTCAGATGAGTCGGATTTGTCAAACGATTGGGGCAAATCCTAACAACCTAGGTTTCTTCTTCATTTTTCCACCATTAATGGGGATGATTGTACAACCGATTATGGGGAAGATGTCAGATCGAACCTGGAATCGCTTTGGTCGCCGGTTGCCCTACCTATTATTTGGGACACCGATTGCGGCATTAGTTTTGATCATGTTACCATTCTCCGGTTCCCTTGGTTTCGGCTATGGTTCAATGGCTGCGATGATTTATGCTGCGACGGCGGTATGTTTGATGGACTTATTTAGTAATATTTGTATGCAGCCATCACGGATGATTGTTGGTGACATGGTTAATAACAAGCAGAAGAATTTTGCTTGGTCATGGCAACAAGTCTTTTCCAATGGTGGGGGGATTTTAGCAACGATCTTACCATTTATCTTTACGATGTTTGGGATGTCTAATACTGCTAAACGAGGAGTAGTGCCAAATACAGTTATTTGGTCATACCTTTGTGCTGCTGCGGTTCTCCTGTTCACTGGATTATGGACAGTCTTCAATGTTAAGGAATATGATCCAGAAACATATGCAAAATACCACCACATTGATCCAGAAGAGCAAAATAAGTCAGTCAGCCTTTGGAAATTGATCAAAACTGCACCTCGCGCTTTCTGGGAAATTAACCTAGTTCAATTATTTAGCTGGTTTGCGATCATGTATGTTTGGACTTATACTACTGGGACTTGTGCTCGTAATATTTGGCATACTTCTGATGTAACTTCTGCTGGCTATCAAGCTGCTGGTAACTGGTACGGGATTTTAACTGCTGTTTATAGTATTGCTGGTATTGTTTGGGGATTGATTTATGCCCATGCCAAGGCCGGTTCACGGAAGAAGTGGTACACATTTGGAATGATCGTTGGTGGTTTAGGATTAATCTGGATGACCTTTGTAACAACTAAGACTACTTCGATTATTGCAATGATCATGTTTGGAATTGGTAACTTTAGTATCAACACAATTCCATTTACCCTCCTTACCTCATCTTTGAATGGTAAAAATGAAGGGGCCTATCTTGGCCTCTTCAATGTTGGTATCTGTGTACCACAAATTATCGCTTCATTATGCAGCTTCTTCCTCTTTCCGCTTGTTGGTCACAATCAACCAATGATGCTTTTGCTTGGTGGAATCTCCCTTCTTATCGGGGCGTTTGCAGTGCAAGCAATCCATGAAGGGGTAACTGTTAAAGAAGCATAACACTAATTAAATCTCTCCTTAATCTAAAATAGTTAAAATAAAAGGGAGCGAGATAGAAGTTACTTGTGACTTCGTTTTTCGACGCGAAGCTTGCCTCTAGGAGCCCCCCTTAAACAATAATAGGCCTCAAATGTTCGGGTTTTGTCGAGCGTTAGAGGCCTATTGTTGTACTGCGCTTGGCATGGATATTAGTTAGAATGTGAAAGTAGTAGTAAGAGGAGCCGCTGTAAGGGTGATCTAAGGCAAAGTATTGTATTGATGAATAAGAGAAAATAGGGTACCTAGAAACAGTGGAAGAAAGTCAAAGTTACTAACTTGAAAAGTTAGATATTATATCATGACGCGTATAAATTTGCTAGTACTTGAAAAGAATATTAGCAGGATATATAGTAAGCTACTAACTTACTCACTTAAAAATGGAAAACTAGAGCAACTTGGACATATTCGTAAGTCCAAGTTGCTCTAGTCAATTTAAAAGTGATTAAATTGTTGAACCGCTGTATACAGAACTATGAGTCCGGTGGAGTGAGCGGTTGATAATTAAGCTTGGTAAGTTTCCTTGATAAAGAGAACTGAAATTGCACCTAAGAGGGCAGAAATACCAGTAACAAGCATCATGTTGACTTGGGAACTACCAAGTAATGGGAAGAGACCAAAACTAAGTAGGGAGGCAACCATTTGGGGTACACAGATTGAACCGTTGAATAGGCCAAGGTAGGTCCCCATGTGTTTACCAGACAAGGCATTTGTAACCATTGTTAATGGGTAGGTGTTCATTGAAGCCCAAGCAATTCCGATCAAAACGAAGGAGAAGATAAGGGCGTTTTGTGAATGGATAAAGAAGATCGATGTGTATCCAATAGCTCCGAGTAAAAGACTGAAGGCATAGCCGGCTTTATGACGGTTATTAGGAACTTTGGCCAGAACATATGACCATACAACTGCCGCAATTGATTGAACAGCGGTCATAACACCGTACCAGTTACCAGCAGCTTGGTAGGCAGCTGAAGAAGCATCAGTTGTTAACCAAACATTCTTAGCGATGGCTCCAACAGCATAAGTTGAAAGGTATTGGAAAGAGAACCAGCAGAAGAATTGGACTAATGCGACATTCCAAAATACCCGTGGAGCGTGCTTTAAGAGAGTGAACCAGTTTCCACCTTTTTTATTATCTTCTTCTGAAATGCCATGGTAACGAGCATAAGTTGCGGGATCATATTCGTGAACCCGGAAGATAGTAAAGAGACAGGTGATGACTAAAATAACAGCTCCAACGTAGAACGAAATTACAACTGATTGGGGAACGACACCCTTTTTAGCAGTATTTGATACACCCCACCACGTTAAAAGAAATGGGAAAATGGCTGCTAAAACGGCACCGGTATTACAAATTAAACTTTGAATCCCGTATGCATAACTCTTTTGGTCATCATTAACCATGTCACCAACCATCATCTTAAATGGCTGCATTGCCATATTTGATGAAAGATCAAGGAAGGCAACGGTAATAGCCCCAAACCAGAGGGCTGCTAATGAACCGTATCCAAATCCAAAACTTCCTGAATTAGGTAGTAAAATCATAACGATAACGGCAATGACCATCCCGATTAACAGGTAGGGAAGACGCCGGCCACCAAGTTTTGGCGCCCATGTCCGGTCAGAGTAATAACCAATGATTGGTTGCACGATCAATCCTGCAAGGGGTGGTAGTAAGAAGAACCATCCTAAATTATTAGGATTCGCACCAATTGTTTGGAAAATCCGGCTCATTTGCGAACCTTGTAACGTAAAGGCGATTTGAACACCAAGGAAACCAAAGTTAATCATCCAGATAGTACTCTTTGGTAAGATTGGTAATCCACTCGTCGAAGTTTCTTGGTCTTGGTTAAGTACCACAGACTCATCTTGACTCATGAAAAACAACTCCTAACGAAAAATATATAAAATAATTGCAGTTCGAGCTGATGTAAGCTCTTACATGATTAATATAACAAACTTATTCTTCTTGCGCAACCGCTTGCAAAAAAAGAAGAATAAAAAAGTCGTGATCTGTTTCAATGAAAAGATCGCGACTTTTTAATGTCCTAATGATTTCTTGCCTAGGAGTCTTACGCTATTTCGCGGTGTGATATGAACTGGAATAAATTGTGAGTCATCATCCTTCAATAGACTCCTAACCGCGATGAGTCCCATTTGATAAAAGTCCTGAGTTACGCTTGTAATAGTTGGGATGGTAATGTCACAGAGAAAGGTTCCATCGATACTAATAAATGACAGGTCTTTTGGAATATCAAGGCCCAGTAAATGAGCCTCTCTGATCATTCCCACGGCCACCATATCACTAGCTGTGATGACCGCGTCAAGATTCTTATTTATTAATGTTTTGAGCATATTTTGTTGAGGACCAAAACTGTAATCCCCATATTCAATCCATTCCATATGAAGGATTAATCCATGTTCAGTCATTGCCCGTTGGTAGCCGTGAAGTCGTTGCTTTCCGGTTGAAGAATGATCAATGCCGGCTAACCCAATCCGTGAGTGTCCACGTTCAATTAAATAACTAGTGGCTGAATAACCAATTTCCTCGTTATTTGAACTTGTAAATTTAAATCCAATATATCGGGGATCATCTTCGTCATAGACCGATACTAACCGACAAGGGGTATTGCTTTCTTGTAAGGTGCGGGCTGCTTGTTCATCAAGGGAGGTTGCGACTAGCAGAATGCCGGCAACGTGTCGTTCGAGGGCAACGCTAATTGCTTGATTAAGCAGTCGGGCGTTATGGTTCCCGGCGTAAAGAATAAACATCTGGTAACCAGCTTTATCTGTCTCTGCTTGAATAGCAGCGATGATATCATTTGAAAAATTTGTTTGAGTATTATTTAAGATAACAGCGATTAACATACTGCTATTGGCAGCTAATTCAGCTGCTGCAAGGTTTTTCTTGTATCCTAGTTCTTTAGCGATTGCTTCAATCTTAGCCGCAGTTTCGGGACGGTAGGATTTCGCCTTTTTGGATAAAACGCGAGAAACAGTGGCCGTTGAAACATGGGCCCGTTGAGCAATATCTTTAATTGTTGGCTTCATAGACGGGCTTCCTTTATTATTTTCTTATTAAATCTATTATAATGAAATTATGATTTTTTGTAAACGTTTTCAAAAAAGGTGCTTGATAATTATTTAAAACAAAAATAGACCGAAAGAAAATTTTGTTTTCTCTCAGCCTCAACTACTTTTATGAACAATAGTAAGATGACGTGGAACTAGCTTCGCGTCGCTACAAGGCTCGACTCTAAGTGTGAACGATAATCGGCCCATGTTGTGCTAATCATCGTCCTAGCTTAGCCGACCGCCTTGTCGAGGAGGTTATTCCCACTTCTCTACATAACTATTCCTTATTTCCGTTTCGCAATGATAATTTCACGACTGCTTCACAGCGAGCTGTTTGGGGCATCATATCAATTGGTTGAATGTAGTCAACATGATAGACGCTAGTTAACCGCCGTAAGTTGCGAGCGAGAGAAGCCATGCCACATGAGACGTAGGCAAACTTTCGCGGCTTAACTTTTAAGATTTGCTTGATTAATTGGTCATCTAATCCGGTTCGTGGAGGGTCAACAACAAGGGCATCAAAGTTGAGTCCTTCTTTTTGCCAGCGGGGAAGAACTTCTTCTGCTTTGCCGACTTCATATTTAGCGTTAGTAATATTATTTAACTTGGCATTTTCGTTAGCATCGGCGACCGCTTCGGGGATGATTTCCATTCCGCGAACAGCTTTTACCCGCGATGCAAGGGAAAGACCGATTGTCCCGATCCCGGCGTATGCATCAATTAAGGTATCATCCTTGTCTAGTTCAAGGGCCTTAGAAGCTTCTTCGTACAATACCTCTGTTTGTTCGGGATTTAGCTGGAGGAATGACCGCGCTGAGAGTTTAAAATCAAGTCCCATCAAGCTTTCAAGGATTGAATCTTTGCCAGCAAGGTGGATCATTTTATCACCCCAGACTAAGGGTGTATCACCAGGGTTAACGTTTTGCATAACTGAAACAACTGCTGGTAATTCTTTTTCAATGCGTTCAAGCAAGTCGCGTTTGTGAGGAAGCTTAGCAGAATTAGTAATGAAAGTTAATTGAACTTCCCCAGTTGACCATGATTCCCGGACGGCTAAGGTCTTGATGATGCCGCTATTGTGTTTTTCATCATAAACTGGGATTTGCAAGTCTTCGATCATCTTCGTAACGGCTCGGACTGTCTCCATTGTCCGGGGCATTTGAACAGCACAAGTCTCCATATCAACGAGGGTATGACTGTTTGGCTGGTAAAGACCGGCTGATACTTTGCCATTGACCATTCGGATTTGAAACTGGGCCTTGTTACGGTAACCATATTCTTCAGGAGCTGCAATAGTTGGACGAACATCATAATTACGGAAGCCGTATGGTTGAAATTTTTCAAGACTATCGATGATTACTTGCCGTTTAAATTTTAATTGTTGTTGGTAAGCGAGGTTTTCAAGTTCAAAACCACCAGCGATATCAGCATACTCATCTCGTGGTGTAACCCGATCCCGACTCTTTTTCCGGATGCGGTGAATTTTAGCTTCAAGATAGCGTGGGAGAACGCGCGTAACTTCCGCGACTACGACTTCATTTGGCAGGGCACCGGGGACAAAACATACCTTGTGCTTATAGTAGCCGATTCCGTGCCCGTTAACGCCTAGACGACGAATTGTGAGCGGGAAACGTTTCCCGACCCATACATCAACATCTTGTTCATGCTGTTTAGTTTGTGACATATTATTTCTCCGTTCTATTAATTCAATGTGTTGACTATTTTAGCACATCTCCAAATATTACTGGACAAATATGTCGGGGGATGAAGAAACACGTAATCAATTTTCAGAATGCTAACTTAGCCAAGCTTATAATCAATTGTTATGGAAATGGTCAATTAAGTGTGCATATTACTAATAATATGTTTTTTGATTGAGTAAAATATAGTAGAATAACAATGTGAAATGTTGCATAAATAACTTAAAGGAAGTGACACGTTTGAAAATTGCTGCAATTGCCGGGTCAAATGCTAATCATTCATACAACCGGATGTTATTAGAGTTTATTGCCCGTCATTTTAGTAATGATGATATTGATGTGATTGATATTCGTCAAGTGCCAATGTTTAATGAAAATTATAAAGGAAAGATTCCTGAGGTTGTTGCTGATATTGATCGTCGTGTTTCAAGCGCCGATGCTGTTATTATTGCTAGCCCCGAATACAACCACTCTGTTACCTCTGCTTTAAAGAGTGTAATTGAATGGCTTTCCTATGAAGTTCACCCATTAGAAAATAAGCCGGTCATGATCATCGGGGCTTCTACCCATGACCAAGGCTCATCTCGTTCCCAAGTTCAATTACGAGATATTTTGATCTCGCCAGGTGTTAATGCTTATATTTTCCAAAACGAAGAGTTCTTTATGAGTGATGCTGCTCATATCATTGATAAAGATGGTGACATTGCTAATGAAACGACTATTCATTTCTTAGAAAAATGTATGCGCGAATTCAAACGTTACGCCAAGGCAATCAATCGTATGGTTGCTGAAAAGAAGGAGGCGAACAAGTAATGAAAATCCTTGCTTTAGTCGGAACTAATGCCAATTTTTCATATAATCGGATTTTGCTTAAATACATGAAAAAGCACTTCCGTCAAATGGCTGATATTGAGATCGCTGAAATTAGCCAATTGCCACCATTTAGCGTTGATACCCCTCTTTCTGAACAAACAGAGGTATGGAAGTTAAAGCAAAAGGTTAAAGCTGCTGATGGAGTTATCTTCTCTACTCCTGAATATGATCATGGTATTCCTGCTGCCTTAAAGAGTACGGTTGAATGGCTTTCTTACAAGACCGATGTGTTAAAGCACAAGCCGGTTATGGTTGTCGGTGTATCCTATGGACGCCAAGCTTCTGCAAGATCTCAAGTTCAAATGCGTCAGATTTTGGTTTCTCCTGATTGTGATGCTAACTTGTTGCCAGGTAATGAAGTTTTGATTGGTAATGCTAGTCATTCCTTCTCGAAAGATGGTCGATTAATTAATGCGGAAGCACGTGATAACCTTGAAAACTGCTTTACTCATTTTGTGGAATACATTCAAATCTTTGAAAATGTAAATAAGGAGGGACTGGATATGTCCATTAAACAACCAACGATCAGTGAAGCTTATATTAACTTCCCTACTGGTCGGTTGACATTAAAAGAAGTTCAACAAATCTTCAGTACAATCCCATTTGAAATTGACTTAATCGACAGTACTGACCATTTCGCATGGTTCTCTGACAAGCCAAATCGGGAACATGTTCGGAATGTAGCTTCTCTTGGGGAAACTGTTCAAGAATGTCATCCACCGTTAGCTGTTCCGGCTGTTATGAAGATTATTAACAGTTTCCGAGATGGTGAAAAAGACGTTGTTACTCGTCCATTATGGATGAATGGTCACCGTTCATTGATCCAATACTACGCTTTACGTGATGTTAATGGTCATTACCTTGGAACCATTGAATTTACTGGTAATGTGGAATATATTCTTAACCTCTTTGAAAATGGTGCATGGAGTACTGATGGTAACACTGGTGCATCTAAGCATGAAGAGGCTAATGATAACAGTGAAGAAGCTGACAGTGTTGATGCATCAACTGGTGCTTCAGAATCAAGCGATGATGATAACACTGACAATGATAGTGAAGTGGTTGCGACCCCAGCACCAGCAGCAAACGATGATACTGATGCGGACGCTACAACTGGCGCATCCGATGCAGGCAGCGTAGACGCAAATGATGATGAGGCAGATGCTACAACAGGTGCATCCGAAAACTAGTTATGAATAATGAATTGATGGCGCAGCGGCATGTGATGACTCATCACGCTCTCGGAACTCGCATAAATTTAACGATTTTTGGCAATAAATATTTTTCATTGTTAAAGAAATCCATGGACCTAATTGACCGCTATGAGGACCAATTAACGGTTAACCGTAATGAATCAGAAGTAATGTCGGTAAATCATGGTGCGGGGAAAACTCCGAAAATGGTATCGCCAACTACTTTTGACCTCATTGAGCTGGCAGTGAAATATAGTCGGGAAAACTTTGGCTTTAACGCTTTGATTGGCCCGTTAGTAAAATTATGGAAAATTGGTTTTGCAGGAGCACACGTGCCAAGTGATGCTGAGATCAAAGAGCGGTTAAAGTTGATCGACCCTTATAAAGTATTGCTGAACCGAGACGCACGGACGGTATATTTAGAAGAGCCGGGGATGGAATTAGACCTTGGCGGAATTGCGAAGGGCTATATTGCGGATCGTATTCGTGATCTTTGGATTGAAGCTGGAGTTCCCGCGGGAATTATCGACTTAGGGGGAAACCTCTTATTTGTTGGTAAGTCGCCACGGCGGGATGATGGACAGTGGATCATCGGTGTGCAGGATCCGCAATTACATCGTGGTGAAAATCTGGCAACTGTTCGCGAGCCTGCTTGTTCGGCCGTTACATCTGGGATTTATGAACGATTTTTGATCAAAAATGGTCGTCGTTATCACCATTTACTAGATCCACGAACAGGATACCCGTTAGAGACTGATTTGAGCAGCGTGACTGTTTTTACTAATCAATCGGTAATGGGTGAAATTGAGGCTAAGCGACTTTTCTTTAATGGCGAACCACTCGCGGACTGGGAAGCACGTCCTGGCAACCGTGGCGCTATCTTTATTCATAATGATGAATCAATGGTAAATGTTGGTTTTGAATAAAATTTAATTTCATTTAAGCGTGACTAAGTGAGATACTTAGTCACGCTTTTTGTTTAACATATGATTAGTTTATAAAATGCTTTTAAGATCTGTATATCCATCTCACCTTAATCCTTTCATAGATCTTCGCGAGGTATGTCAATTTAAAAACGCATATAATTAACAGCATTACATTAATTGATAACGATATTTATGTCATGTTATTAGGAGGAGTTAAGCGATGGTATCAAATGGTGTAGCTTTAGTTCTTATAGGTTTCACATTTATTTATGGAAATGAATGCTTCTGTGGATACAATTATGGAAGCAAATTAATGGGCTGCTGATCAAACCGCTGAATCGACATAAATGAGTAATGATGCTACCAAGAAGATCAGTGCATTAGCTAGTTTGAGGCTTTTAACATCTTTAGTTACGAAAGCCATGCCGTTAGCTGACTTAACTAATTCTGACGTCATCGCTTTAATAACACATTTCTCGACTAAATCTTCATGAAGTTCAACAATTAAACCGCATGATACTTTTTATGGCCTTAATATAAATATTTTTTTGAAGTTCTTGTTTTTGTGGACCACTAAGGTTGGGATTTTATTATAGGTGTTAATAATTTAAAAAATATAAAAAAGGAAGTAGGATTAATAGTGGTAATGATTTATGTATTAGTATGATATTTTTGGGGAGGAGCAAATTATGTTGTCAAAGAATAATCGAAAAGAACAACTTTTTAAGCAAGAACCTAAGAAACAACGGTTTACAATTAAGAAACTGACAATCGGTGTCGCTTCGGTATTAATCGGTTTTACGTTTATGGGAATAAACGCTTCTGCAGATGCGGCAACAGAGACTCATAGTAATACTGCTGATCAAGAAGCGATTCAAACAAATATCAATC
The DNA here is from genome assembly GCF_020784695.1 of Limosilactobacillus secundus. Taxonomy (NCBI): domain Bacteria; kingdom Bacillati; phylum Bacillota; class Bacilli; order Lactobacillales; family Lactobacillaceae; genus Limosilactobacillus; species Limosilactobacillus secundus. The sequence continues at coordinate 19,170 of NZ_JAJGUA010000046.1, read as the reverse complement.
CAGATTCAACGGTTCTGAATAATGAGCAAACTAATCTATCTAACTTGCCCACTAAAGCTAACCCAGTTACTAATGACAGTACAAATAATGTGATGCCAAATGATACTGGTAAGCAAAACTTGGCAACCAATCAGGAAACTGGTCAAAATGAAAGTGCGCAAAATACAACTACAATGGCTGTGCAAACTAACGGAGTACAATCAGTTAGTGATTATTCGCAATTCTTGAATGCATTACAGAGTGCCAATGTAAGCACAATTAAGTTAAATCAAAATATTGATTTCAGTAATGCTAATTTAAATAATGATAACTATCAGGACATAAACAACTATGGGATTGCTCGTACAGTAACAATTGATGGGCAAAATCAATATGCTTTAAATATGGGGAATAACTACATTGATCTTGACAGTAATACTTACTATGAACCAAATGCAAGTAATCCTACCCGTAATTGGAATGTCGTTTTAAAGGATTTAAATCTTCAAACAACTAGCGGATATGGTCCATTTTGGTTTAACAGCGCTACTTCTAACGATAGTACATTGACCTTTAATGGAGTTACGACCAGTAAAGATTCAGGTCAATTGCTTAATAATTCAACAACTTCCTCATATCCTAATGTCAATGTTAATTTTGAGGGACAGAATAAATTACAAGGCAGTCTAAATAATTCAAATATTACTAGTTCAGCTTTAATTCAAGCAAATAATGTTAACTTTAGTAATGGGTCGACCGTATTTACGGCAAATAATAATAGTTCAAGTGACTTAGCAGATATTGAGGCCTCGGGTAATGTTGTGGTAGATGGTAGTGCTCAAGTTGATTTTAACAGTGAAGCTACTTCAAATATGGCAGGTATTTCATTTGCTGATGGTGGCGCTGGCAATCAAACAATTGATAATGCAACTTCGGGCGTATTGCGTTTGATGCCTAATGCCCAAGTAACAATGGAATTAGGCTTGGGAGCTTCGATGGGAGTTAACAATGCAAGTAATCTTGACCTCCAAGATAATTCGTCGTTAAAAATTACCACTAGCAAAATGAATACAACTGGCTTTCGTTCTGCTGGTGTAGTTGGCTTGGATTATGATGGCGATACAAATGATAGTACCGTCAGAATTAGTCCCAATGCCTTGCTCTCGGTCATTCGAACTAATGTGAGTGATTCTGATGCACCTTTGCTTGCAATGGGGCCAAGCAGTGGGGATGGTGAGATTTATCACCTTGAAGTAAATGGCGGTAGCTTGAATTTACAAGATTCCGCTTACTCATCTTATCTTCCATCTTCCTATACATTGTCTAAGGGAGATTATAGTAATGGTTGGCCAGCTATTTTAACTATGTGGGGAACAAGCAGTCAGGACTACCTTAATTTCGATAATGCAAAATTAATTAATTTGCAACGTACTACACCTAATAAACCAGGATATTTAATTAAAACTGAAGGTGCAGGAGATGTTGCTTCTCACCAAACCCACATTGTAATCAACTCAGCTAATAGTACGTATAATACTCCATTAACTATAATTCCTGCTGGTGAAACTGAGCCAGTAACTTGGAATATTAAATACTTAAATAATACTAGTCAGGGTGGAGACTACGCTTATGCCTTTCGTTCATATCGTGACTTTGGCGACTGGAATAATGAAGGCTCTGAATATATGAATGGATCGGTCAATGATGATACTCCAGCTAAAGGTGTTAATGAAGTTGTATTAACACCGAATGCTTCTGATCCAGGTTCAAATAGCTTCTCTAACGGCGCGGTTGTACCTGAGGGAAATGAAACTAAAGCCTCAAAAGCCTTGAATGATTTTATTAATCACTTTAGTTGGTGGAATACTTCAGGTGTTAAATTTGGTTCAAGTTTAGAAGAAAATAATCAATATACACCATCATATAAACCAGTAACTGTTGAACAAGGTAAAACTGCGACTGATGATCCAGCATTTACGGATCAAGATGGTAAAGATACTACTGCTCCAACTGGAACGACATTTACTACAGGTACTGATACACCAGGCTGGGCAACTATTGATCCATCAACTGGTACTGTAACTGTTAAACCAGAAAATACTGTAACTCCAGGTGCTTACAACATCCCTGTGACAGTAACTTACCCAGATACGAGTACTAACGAGACGACTGTTCCAGTAATTGTTACTAAGGCTGGCCAAACAGTAACTTGGGGTGATAATGGTGCAATTGTCACGACAGTTGATACCTCTAAGCTTAATGCGCACGAAACTACTGAAAATTCACAAGTTCTTTCTGCCGCTGGTGTCATAAGCGCGGAAGGCTACGAGTTAACAGATGGCAAGCTTTCAACTACTCCAACTGCAATTACGATTGATCCGTCAACTGTCAGTTGGACAACTGCTCCAGATACTAATGTGGAAACAGCTACCGCTAGTGGTAAAGGTATTACAACTAGCATTAATGTTGACTTTGCTAATAATGACGCAGCTAAGAATATCTTGGGTGCAAAGAATGATGTTGTAACTACTAAGCCATTTACGATTCTTGCTAAAGGTGCCGGTGCTAAGAATGTTACGGTTCCAGTAAACATTCAATATCAATCTGATTTGACGGCTGAGCAATTTAGCCAATTAGTTGATAACAATATTCCAAGCGAGGAGATTGCATCTACTACTTGGGCAACTAAGCCGAATGAACAAGGTCAAGACGGTGTTATTAAAATTACCTTTACCGACAAGGCGGCAAATGGTGAACCAACCTACTTGAACGTTAATATTCCAGCAAGTTCGCTTAAAGTAACTACTGATGCTGACAAATACGCACCAAAAGGGCAAACTATCATTATTAAACAAGGTGAAACTCCTAGTGCTCCAGATGGAATTGGGAATAAAGATCAATTGCCAAAGGATACAACTTACACTTGGCAAAATACTCCAAATAACAATGAACCAGGTAAGAAGCCAGCAGTAGTTGTCGTCACTTACCCCGATGGTTCTAAGACTAATGTACCAACTAATATAATTGTTGACGCAAATCCTGAAGTTAAACCAATTACAACCACCGTTAATGGCACGCCAGCTGCGGCCGAAGGAATTGCTAACTTAGATAATGGTGGTTCTACTCCAGTTGATGGTTATCCATCTAGCGCAACTTGGACGACTGCCCCAGATACTTCTAAGCCAGGTGCGACTACTGGTGTTGCTAAAGTAACTTATCCGGATGGTACGACTGAAACTGTTACTATTCCTGTTGCTGTAAATGGTGGTGGGGATGTTGTTATCATCGATAATGGTCATGTCTTTAGTCTTTATGCTAATAATGTCGTAACGCACAAGACTTCAAACGCAAATATTATTGGCGAACCAGTAATTGAAAACTTTAAGTTGAGCTACTACGAAGATGGTCAAAATTATAGTAAGCCATACATTTACACTTTAAACACAAAGAAGGGTGCATATGAACTTACTCAAATAGGTGATCTGCCCGCTGATTATACTGGAAATATTCCGCAAAGTATCCCAGTGAGTGAAATTTCAGCTATTTGGACTCCAGCAGGTACAGAATTTGGTATTCCGGGAGTAACTGGTCAAGGTCAACCATCAAGTTTAGCTTCTGCTGCTAATAATGGTACTGAGACAATTACTTATACTGGTGACACTAATACGCAAGGCAATCAATATATTTATCCGATGTATTCAGCAACTGTTGATACTTCTAAAGTAGATTGGCCAATCTTTGGCAAGGGACCAAGCGCTATTCACCCATTCCCATTTGTTTATATTTATGGTGCTGAGGCTAATGGCACTATTCCATCAGTTAACTCAGATACAACTGATTTGAAGGCAGCTTTAGGGGATGCTTCAAAGCTTGTAAATACTAGTGATTTAACTGCTGCTCATAATGCTGAAATTAGTTCAGTTGCTTGGCAAAAATTACCATCACTTGAAGAAGCAAATGCTAAGGCTCCGGCAACAGTAAGAATTAACTTTACTGATGGCAGTTATCTTGATGTTCCAGTAGCTGTAAATGTGATTAAAGTTGACCAAGGTGTTGATAACAAGACTAATTCCGAAATTTACCGTGACATTACTCGGACAATCAATGTTCAAGGTGAAGACAAGCCATACATTCAACATGTTATCTACAGTCGTGCTAAAATAACTGATTTTTCTAAGCCAGCAGATCAACAAGTATCTTATACTGACTGGGTTGCTGCTAAAAATAGTGACGGGCAAGCAGTAACGAACTTCCCACAATTCAACATAACTAAGCCAGGCTACACTGCAACTGCCACTGGAGCAACTATTCAAACTGTTGATGGCAAGGAATACGTTCCAGCTTCCGCCACCATCACTCCAGATTCTCAAAATGAAGTAGTTGATGTAACTTACACTGCTAATGCACACACGCTAGTAATCAATTATGTTGATGGTAGTGGTGCTGTAATAGGTACTTACAAGGTTCCTGGTAAGACTGGTGAAAAAGTTAGCGTTAATGTACCTGGGAATGTTCCAGCTAACTGGCAATTAGTTCCAAATCAACAAGTTCTCGGATCTTATACGTTTGGTGCAAATGATCCACAACCCGTAGACTACAAAGTTGAACATGGAACAGCAGTCGTTCCTGTTGATAAGAACAACAAGAATACTTACCGTACGATTACTCAAACTATCCAAGAAGTTCTAGTTGGACAGAATAAAGCTACAACAGTAAGAAGCATTACTGTTCCATTCCAACGGACAGGTATTAAAGACTTAGTAACTGGTGTTATTGCTTGGAATGCATGGCAAGGTCCAGAGGGTTCGGTTGATAAAGATGGTCAATCAACCTACATGATTCCTGCTTACACTATTACCACACAAAAAGGATACGATACTTATGTAAATGGTGAAAAGAACACTGCCAACCAAATTCCAGCTGTTGATGTAACTGCTACTTCCAAAAACATTACTGACACCATCACTTATGTCAGAGAAGGTTCAACGCCAGTACCATATAATCCTTCTAATAAGGATATGAATATGTCTGTAACCCGAACCATTAATTATGAAGTGCCAACAGGTCATTCAATGATTACACCCGTAACACAAACGATTGAGTATATTCGAGATAACGATGGTGTGGCTGGCTACCAAGATCCAGTAACTGGTGACATTACTTGGAACCCATGGCATGTTAAGAATGGGGATGCTCAATTCCCATCAACTGGTGTTACCCAAATTGACGGCTATGACTCATATGTTGATGGTACAAAGGCTACTGAAGTTCCGGCTGTTGATGTTGTAGAAAAAGATGGGACTCCACAAAATGGTAAGAATGTAACCGTAAGCTACCAGAAGCAAAGTATTACTCAAACTGATGCTGACAAGTACACTCCACAAGGCCGGAATATTACTGTTGACAAGGGCGCTAAGGTTCCAGATCCTGCTACTGCAATCACCAACAAGGATCAATTACCAGGCGGCACCAAGTACACTTGGGAAACTACCCCTAATACTAATAAGGTTGGCGTTCAACCAGCAGTAGTTGTTGTGACCTATCCAGACGGTTCCGAAGATAAGGTGCCAGTCGTTATTACAGTTAAGAATTCCGGAACTCAACCAGGAACTATGACTGATGCTGATAAGTACAATCCAGAGCCACAGACTGTTACTGTCAAGAAGGGTGAAACTCCAAACCCTGCAGATGGTATCAAGAACAAGAGTGACTTACCAGATGGGGCTAAGTACACTTGGAAGGACACTCCTGATACAACAACTCCAGGTGACAAGCCAGCAGTTATCGTTGTAACCTACCCAGACGGCTCGAAGGATGAAGTACCCGTAACCATCCACGTAACGAACCCAGCAACGGATGCCAACAAGTACACGCCAGAAACGCAACCAATTACTACTCCGGAAGGTAAGGTTCCTAATCCAGCAGACGGTATTAAGAACAAGGCTGATCTCCCCGATGGCACCAAGTATACTTGGACAAACCCAGATCAAGTCTCACAAGATGTTAAGACGCCAGGTTCGCATACTGAAACAATTACAGTAACTTATCCAGACGGTTCCAAAGATACAGTTACAGTAACTGTGAATGTTCCTGCACCTGAAGGCAAAGATATTACAACTGATCAAGGCAAACTTCCTAACCCTGCAGATGCAATTAAGAACAAAGATCAGATGCCAAATGGTACAACTTACACTTGGAAGCAAGAGCCTGATGTTTCAACACCTGGTGACCATACTGGTGTAGTTGAAGTCCACTTCCCAGACGGAACTACCTATGACGTAACTGTTACTATTCATGTTAATGCTGTAATCCCAGAAAACAGTGGCAACACAAATGGCGGTAATAGTACACCTAGTCACCAGAACGGCAATGCAACCAATAATACCAATGCAATTAATACTACCTCTACTAATGCTGGTTCAGTAATTGAAAATGTAACTGGTCAATCACAAAATAGCGCAAACAATACTGATAGCCAGCAACCAGCAAAGGCATTGCCACAAACTGGTAATAATTCTTCTGAGTTCAGTGCATTAGCTGGCTTGAGTCTTGCTGCTTTTGCAAGTCTCTTCGGTTTCGTGGGTCACGATAAGAAACGCAAAGCTGATAAATAATTAAGATAACATCATTTCTCCCTCCTGAAAGATATAACTTAATTAAAAGCGCTGAACTAAAGAAGTGCGGATACTCATCAAGAATGGTGAGTATCCGCACTTTTTGCGTTATTTATACAATGATAAAATTATTGGTGAAAGATGGGGGGACGAAGGTTATATAAAAGAGGTTGAATTTTCAAAAATGATTCTTGTTGCAACTGGTATCATAGAGTTTTAATGGTTGTAATGCTTTTGCTGGCGATAAATAAAACTGAACAATTCGCCTCTGGAATTGAATGAAATTTTCTTCATATCTTCCTAAAAATATTTAATAAAAAGGCTGTTTTTTTCAAAAAGATAAACGTTGATATATCAAGGGTTTATCAATGAATAAGTGGAAACGACAAAAATACATTTTAAAAATACTTTCTAAATAGGTTGCCTTTTTTTTAAGAAATTATATATTAGTATTTGTAAACAAGTTATGTGCACTGTTAATTTGTATAATTCGTTTGTCAATAAAACCTAATAAGGGGGACACATAAATTATGTTATCGCATAATAACTGGGAAGAACAAATAAAGAAATATGAGCCTAAACAGCAACGTTTCACCATTAAAAAATTGTCTGTTGGTGTAGCGTCTGTTTTACTAGGTGTAACTTTTGCTGCAGGAACCGCCTCAGCAGATAGTACGACTGCAAATGCTGATTCTGCTTCTGGGAGCGATTCAGCAGAACAAACAGATCATAACCTTACATTAAATTCAGCAAGCACTTCTACTTTGAAGTCTGCTACTGCTGAAAATCAAAGCAACAATGCATCCGCTGCTGTGCAAAATCCAGCAGGGGATATTAAGGCACAAGCTGCTAATGATTACGAAGCTGCTGTTAGCGCTGCTGTTGCTAATGCTTCAAGTGAGGTTGCTAGTGACGCTGCTCAAAACAGTGCATCTGCTGTTCAAAATAGTGCAGCCCAAAACACATCAGCTACTAGCTCAAGTGCACAAGCAAGTGCCGCAAGTGCTATTGCTACACAATCATTTACAGTGAGTTCATCTGCTGTAAACAATAACTTAAACTACGCATCTGTATTCGCTAGTTTAGCTGCAATGCCACAAGCAAACACTGCTGCTCAATCATCAGCCACTAACGCAACGGCAAATAATGATGAATACAGTGGTTATAAGACTGTTACTGACTGGAACGGTCTCCAAAGTGCTGCCTTAAGTGGTGCTCAAGGTGTAAATATTAAGGGTAATATTACACCGGGCTGGTTTGGGAACAGCGACTTAAACATCAATGGTAACTTCACTATCCACGGTGTTGATGGGGCAGTATTAAATCTTGGGCAAAACAAGATTAATAACAACGGTCAATTAACTCTTGCTGATGTAACTGTTAATGGCTCAATCATGGGTAATGGTACTGTTAACATTAAGGGTGCTGTTACTTCAAACGTAAACAGTCTTAACTCATCTGTCCCAACGCAAGATCAATATAACGCTCAAAATTATACTGGTAGTAGAACTAATTTTAAGAACTCAAACATTGCTGCTAGTCGTGTAAATATTGAAAATGGTGCTTCCCTAACTATTAACAGTTCCGAAATTAATGATGGAATTAACTTAGCTGATGGCGGTACTGTTAAAGTTGGCGATAATGCTACTTTAAATGTTAACCTGACTAATTCATCAACTACTGCTACTCGTTACCATGTTGCTGGTGTATTTGCCAAGAATGGTGGTAACTTTATTAGTGGTTACAAGTCAAATGTTAATTTTAATACAGGATTAGGCCAAGCTATTGCTATTGGGGCTACTCGACCAACTGTTACTGACTCAGATCGATTTGGTGGATATGGAGCACGTTCAAGAAACGATGGTCCAACATTAGTTCAATTAGGCGATTCATCAACATTTAACTTCACTGGTCGAGACGGTATTATCCTAGGTAATAATGCTAACTTTATTTCTGGCGAAAATTCTAATGTTCATTTTGAAAATAAAGGCCGTGGGGTTGCCTTAGATTTAGCTAACAACTCAAATATTGAGATTTCTAAACACTCTACTACTTATTTCCATTCTGTTGGTAAGACCGGAACATCAGGTAGTTATGATGGTTACAACTACATTGGTGTTAACGAAGGCGGTAATATTACTGTCGATGAATATGCTACCTTCCGTGTAATTCTTGAAGGTCGTGGCGATAATCCATGGGATGACGTAATTTCCTTAGATTCTAGGAATGCTAACACAAATGCTGCTTTCACTTCTAAGACAGGAGCAATTGTTGACATTCGTGATGACAATACTAACTTTTACGCAGAACTTATTTCATTCCCGCTAGGAAGTGCGAACTCACGCATTGATATTCAAGATCCGTTGATGCTTAACTTGCAACGTTATTCTAATGGTGGTGCAACTACTGGTTGGATGGCAACCGGTGGTGATATGATTAACACTACTTCATCGCAATATACTTCCAACTTGATTTACATGTCAGGCTCTAAAGGAGTATTTAGTGTTAGTGGTGGGGATTATGATCCATCTAATCCTAATAGCTCTGGCTTTGTTGTTTACCAACAAATTAAGTCAGATGGCTCAAAACAAATCTGGCTTAATGTAAATAGCGTTGATATTCCAATGAATGGATTCCAAACTAAAGATATTTGGAATAATCAAGCAAACCCAGACGTATCAATTGCAGGTAATGGTTTAACTGCAGGTATTAAAGCGAACCAAGTTCATAACTTTGATGGGTCTCCATTAACTGGTTCGAATGCACCATACTATGGGATTTCAACCCAACGTGCTAGTCATCAAATTTGGATTCCTCATAGAACGCCGTTGGAAATAACTGGTAATCATACAAATACTATTAAGTATGTTGATGAGCAAGGGAATGAAATTTTCCCAGAAAATACCGCATCCTTAAATTTGAAGCGTAATATTATCCTTGATATTACACAAGAACAAATTAAGAAAATTCAAGATTATGCATTGAACCATACAGCTGATGAAACATTAGAGTATATAAAGAATAGTCAATCAGTTGCTCAAGATTCAGGATGGAAATTTACTAACGGTAGCGGTCAGACAGTGACAGATCCATATGCTACTGTAGAATCACCTAAACTGGATGGCTATACTGCTACTATTCAATCAACTAATGTTCAAGGTTTAAAGGTTGGGGAAGACGGCTCTTCTGTAACTGCTAAATTTGCAATAGATCCATCTGAAGATATAGTTCAAAATGGTGAATTATCAGATAGTTATAAGAACAATGGTATTACTGGAATTCCTGATAACTACGTAACTGTTGTTGTCTATAAGCATGTCGAAAAAGGTTCAGTAAAAGTTGTCTACCACGATGACACTACTAACACTGATATTCCTAATACTGAATACAATACTGGTTCAGTAGATGCTGGAACTAAGGTTGATTACAAGACTTCAACTACTATTCAAGGTCTTGAAAAACAAGGCTATGTATATGTAAGTACTGATGGTACAATCCCAGCTGAAATTGAAGGTAATAAGGACGTAACTGTTACTGTTCATATGAAACATGGTGTACAGCCAGTAACGCCAGATACACCAGATGTTCCAAAGACTCCAGATGGTAAGACTGTTGTTGACCCAGCTAACTTAACTAAGGATGTTAACTTAACTGTTAACTACGTAAATTCAGATGGAACTCAATTTACTGGAACTATTCCATCAAATGCAAAACAAACTGTTACATTTACTGGTAACGCCTATGTTGATAAAGTTACTGGTCAATTGGTAAATGCAACTCAACAAGACGGTAAGTGGATTGTTGATACAAATAATACTGCAACTCCACAAATCACGTGGACTGCTAAAGATGGTAAGACAAGTTTTGAAGGCGTAATTTCTCCATCAGAAACTGGTTACCACGTAGCTAATGTTTCAAGTCATGCCGATGGAAACAACGTAGCACAAATTGATGGCTTAACTAAAGATAGTCAAGACATTACCATCACTGTAACTTACGATAAGGATGTCGCTAAGCAGGGTGCTATTAACGTTACATTCCATGACACTACTAATAATGTGGATATTCCAGGTTACGGTAATCAAAGTGGTCAAGAAGATGTAGGTACTAGCTACACTTACAACCCACAAAACGATATTAAGGCTCTTGAAGACAAAGGTTATGTTGTAGATGGTATTGTTCCAACAATTCCAACCGAAATTACTGAAGGAACTCAAAATATTGTCATCAACATGAAGCACGGTACCAAGCCTGTAGATCCAGATAATCCAACTGACAAGTACACTAAGAGCGACTTACAAAAGCAAGCCACTCGTACTATTAACTATGTTGACAACAATGGGAACAAGATTGCTGATTCAGAAACTTCAACTGTTATTTTCACTGGTTCCGGTACTATTGATACTGTAACTGGTAACTTAGTCAACCTAAATCCTGATCGTTCAATCAAGGACCAAAATGGTCAATTAACTTGGACTTACTCAGTAGACGGTGGAGCTGCTCAAAATGGTAGTTCTTACACATTTGAAGCAACTGCTGCTCGTCCGACTATTACTTATAACGGCTCAGACTACAACTTCACTTCTGTAAACCCAGGTAACTACAATGCTGGAAACGGTGCGGTATCAAGCTACTTAGTAAATAATCAAGATCCACAAAACTTAACTGTTGATGTTATTTACAACAAGCAAGCAACATACCATGCAGGTAAGACTGAAACTAAAGAAGTAACGCGGACCATTAATTACTTAGATGGTAAGACGGGTGAAAAGATTCCATCTGGCCTGATCCAAAACAACCCAGTATCACAAACGGTTAATATGCACCGGACTGAGATTGTTGACAATAATGGTAAGGTAATTGGTTACGGTACAGTAAGTGCAGATGGCAAGTCATATACTATTAACAATGATTATGTTGTTGATGGTAACTGGGCAAGTGTAACCTCACCAGACTTAACTGCTAATGGCTACAAGGCTCCACGCTTTGAAAATGGATCTTCAGCAGCAGAAGTTGCCGCACAAACTGTAGATCAAAACACTACTAATACGACTGTTAATGTTTACTACGACCACAACGAAATTCCAGTTGGCCCAGATACACCAAATAAGCATGGTGTAGATCCAAATGAGTTGACTAAGAATGTTAAGGAAACAGTTCACTATGTTGGTGCGGGCGACAAGACTCCAGCTGATAGTGTTCAAAACTCTAAGTGGACGCGGACAGTTACTGTTGATGCTGTAACTAACGAAATTATTCCAAATGGTCAATACACTACTGACTGGACAATTCCGGATGGTCAAAAAACTACTTATGACCAAGTAAATACGCCAGTTGTAGAAGGTTACTACGCAGACCAAGCAAACGTACCAGCAACTGCCGTAACCCAAGACGACATTGAAAAGACGGTAACTTACAAGCCTGTTGGTAATGTTGTTCCAGTTGATCCAAACGGAAACCCAATTCCAGGTGTACCATCTACACCATTCCCTAACGACCCAACTGACCCAACTAAGACTACTCCAGGTACAAAACCAACTGTTCCAGGCTACCACCCAGAAACTGGTAAGCCAGGCGATCCAGTTGACCCAGTTCCAGGTAACCCAGGTGAAGATGTAAAGGTTCCTTACGTTAAGGACCAAGGTGCAGTACAAGTTATCTACCACGATGACACTACTAACACCACTATTCCAGGCGTTGGCTACAATTCAGGTGACTTAGACGCCGGTACTAAGGTTGAGTACACAACAACTTCCACGATTGCTGATCTTGAAAAGCAAGGTTATGTATATGTATCAACTGATGGTACTATTCCAGCTGAAATTCCAGCAAACGATAGTATCACTGTAACTGTTCACATGAAGCATGGTGTACAACCAGTTACTCCAGATACGCCAACTCCAGATGTTCCAAAGAACACTCCAGCAGAAGCTCGCCCAGATCGATTAACTAAGAAAGTTAACTTGACTGTAAACTACGTAAATGCTGACGGTACTACATTTACTGGTACGATCCCAGCAAATGCTAAGCAAACTGCTACATTTACTGGTACTGCTTATGTTGACAAAGTTACTGGACAATTAGTAAATGCCAAGCAAGAAGATGGCAAGTGGGTAATTGATACTGATGATACTGCTGCTCCACAAATCACTTGGACTAGTGACAAAACCAGCTTTGATAGTGTAACTTCACCAGCTGAAAAGGGCTACCACGTAACTAATGTTTCTGCTCATAAAGATGGTAATAATGTTGCGGCAATTACTGGCTTAACTAAGGATTCTAGTGATATCACTGTTACCGTAACTTACGCTAAGAACGGTACTAAGATTGAAAACCAACAAACTATCCATACCAAGGCAACTGTTCACTATGAAGGTGCTGGGGATCAAACACCAGCTGATAACGTTCAAGACGGCTTTACTTTCGAATATACTGGTGATACTTACGATGCCGAAACTGGTGATAAGCTTAGCGATGGTACTTGGAATGCAACTTCACATGCATACAATGCTGTAACCGTTCCTACTATCAATGGTTACCATACTGAAATCAGTGTCGTTCCATCGAGTGACTTAACTGTTACTCAAGATAAGCCAGAAGTTACTGTAACTGTTAAATATGTTAAGAATGGGGAAGAAGTTGTTAACAAGCAAAATCTTCCAGCATCACAAACAGTTAAATATGTTGATGAAGACGGTAATGCTCTTCGTCCTGAAAAGAAGCAAACTGCTGAATTCATTTACTCAGGTGATACTAAGGACAGTGTAACTGGTCAAATCACTAAGCAGGGTTCATGGAATGAAACTAACCACAGCTTTACTGCTGAAGATGTTCCAAGAATTGATGGTTATGTAGCAGTATCTGGTTACACTAACGAAGGCGGTCAGTACGTTGCTGGTGGCTTTAACGCTGCAAATACTGGTAGTGACGCAGATCGTAACAAGGTATTCACTGTTGTCTACAAGAAGGTTGGTAAGATTATTCCAGTTGGTCCAGATGGCAAGACACCAATTCCAGATGCACCAACGCCAAACTATCCAAACGATCCAACCAACCCAACAGATGTAAAGCCAAATGAGCCAGTTCCAGACGTACCAGGCTACCGTCCAACGGTTCCGACAGTAACTCCAGATAAACCAACTGAAGATACACCAGTTATTTACAACCAAGTACAAAAGGCTGACTTGACAATTGTTGATCAAGATAACAACAATCAACAAATTATTGTTGACGGTGTTACTACTAAGTTCAATGCCGATGGTATCAAAGATGAAAACATTGTCTTCACTGGTACTGAAGCTGCTCAGGCTGCCCTTGAAGCTCGCGGTTACGAATTTGTAAGTTCAAACTTCACTAGTGGCACTAAGTTCGATGATGACGCTAACACGGACCAACACTTCGTAATTGTTATGAAACATGGTCAACAACCAGTAACGCCAACCAACCCAGGTAAGCCAGGCGAACCGATCAACCCTAACGATCCAGATGGACCAAAGTACCCAGATGGTTCTGACCAAGTAACTAAGGATGTTACGCGGACAATCCAATACGTTGACGAAAACGGTGATACAGTAAGCAGTTCAGTAGAACAACCAGTTCACTTCACTGCTCAAGGTGTTCTTGATAAGGTAACTGGTCAATGGATTACCCCATTAACTTGGAGCGGTAGTCAAGCGGTTGCTAGCGTTAAGTCACCTGTAATTGCTGGTTACCACTTAGTAAATGTTGATCGTGATGCCGCTGGTAATGATGTTGCTGGTGTAACTCTTACTCATAGTGACAACAGCTACACAGTAACAGTTAAGTACGCTAAGAACGGAAAGATCATTCCAGTTGACCCAACTGGCAAGCCAATTCCAGACGTACCACAACCACAATACCCAACCGATCCAACTGATCCAACGAAGGTAACACCAAATGAACCGGTACCAACAATTCCTGGCTACACTCCAGAAATTCCAACAGTAACTCCTGATAAGCCAGGTGAGGATACACCAGTTGTTTACCATCAAGATGTTCAAGCTACAGTAAACTACATTGATGATGTTACAGGTCAAACGCTTAAGACTGATACATTACAAGGTGTTGAAGGTAACAAGAGTGATTACTCAACTAAGGGTTCAATCGCCAACTACGAAAGCCAAGGTTACAAGTTAGTAAGCGATGGTTTCCCAGCTGATGGTTACACATTTGCTACTGGTGAACATGTCTTCAATGTCCACTTGACCCACAGTACTTCTCCAGTAGATCCTGATCATCCAGGTGCGGGTTACAGTGCAACTGACTTGAAGAAGACTGTTACTCGGACGATCAACTACCTTGATGGTCAAGGAAATATTGTTGCAAACCAAGTAAGTCAATCATTTGACTTTATCGCTAATGGGACGGTTGACAATGTCACTCACAAGTTGGTTACTGTTGAAAATGGTAAGATCACTGGTGACGGTCAATTGACTTGGAACGCTGCTAAACATGACTTTGATGCTGTTGTATCACCAACGGTCAAAGGGATGCATGTAGCTAACGTAACACCTGCTGATCAAAAGGCCGGCGATAACGTTGCTAAGACAACGATTAACAACCAGAGCGGTAACATTGTTGTAAATGTTTACTACGCTCCAAATGGTACTCACCAAGATGGCGCTAAGACTGTTCCGTCAACACAAACTGTTACATTCGTTGATGAAGACGGCAATGAACTTCACGCTCCAGCTGTTAGTGACTTCACCTTTAGCCGGACTCCAGATGTAACTGATCCAGAAGGTAATGTTACTGAAGGTTCATGGAACGCTACTAGTCATACTTACGGTACAGTTAATGTTCCGGTAATCCCTGGTTACGTTGCTGAAGTTACAACTGCCGGTGGTAAGACTGCTACAATTGATAACCCTAACGTTACTGATAAGGTTGTCTACAAGAAGGTTGGTAAGATTATTCCAGTTGACCCAACTGGTAAGCCAATTCCAGATACACCAACGCCAAGTTACCCTAATGATCCAACAGATCCAACGAAGGTAACGCCAGATGAACCAGTACCAAGTATTCCTGGTTACACTCCAGATACGCCTACAGTAACTCCAGACAAGCCAACTACTGATACACCAGTAACTTATCGTCAAAATGTTCAAGCTACTGTAACTTACATTGATGATGTAACTGGTTCAACTCTTAAGACTGATACATTAACTGGGCTTGACGGCAAGCCTAGTGATTACTCAACTAAGGGTTCAATTGCCAATTACGAAAGTCAAGGCTACAAGTTAGTAAGCGATGACTTCCCAGCTGATGGATATACATTCTCCACTACTGGTACCCATAGCTTTACTGTTCACTTAACACATGGTACTGAACCAGTTAACCCAGAACATCCAGGTGCTGGTTACGACAAGACTGATTTACAAAAAGAAGTTACGCGGACCATTCACTTTGTTAATACGCAAAACGGTAACCAAGTAGCTGATCCAGTTTCTGAAACTGTTAACTTCACTGCTAATGGAACTGTTGATAAGGTAACTGGCAAGTTAGTAACGGTTGAAAATGGTAAGATTACTGGCCCAGGTCAATTAACGTGGACACCAGCTCAAGATGTTAAGGCCGTTGAGTCACCAGCTATTACTGGCATGCACGTAACTTACGTAAGTCGTGACGCAGATGGTACTAACGTTAAGGGCGTATCACTTACTCACAATGACTCAAGCTATGACGTTTATGTAAACTATGCGCCAAACGGTACAACTACTGAACATGGTCAAAACATTCCAGCTTCACAGACAATTAAGTTTGTTGATGAAAATGGTACTACGCTTCGTGAAAACAATGTTCAAACCAGTGAATTCACTCGAACACCAGATGTAGTTGATTCTGTAACTGGTAAGATAATTACTGAAGGTGTATGGAATGAAACTAGCCACAAGTTCGGCACAATTAACGTTCCAGTAATCGATGGGTACGTTGCTGAAGTTACAACTGCCGGTGGATTGACAGCAACTGCTGAGAATCCAAATGTTGTAACAGAAGTTGTTTACAAGAAGGTTGGTAAGATCATCCCAGTTGATCCAACAGGCAACCCAATTCCAAACGCCCCAACCCCAGGTTACCCTAACGATCCAACCGATCCAACGAAGGTAACGCCGGACGAACCAGTACCAACAATTCCTGGCTACACCCCAGAAGTACCAACAGTAACGCCGAGTGTACCTACTGAAGACACACCAGTTGTTTACCATCCAGTAGACAATACACAAAATGCTCAAGTTCGTTACATTGACTTAACTAACAATGAAGAACTTGCTAACTCTGGTAACTTAAGTGGTCAACCAGGCGACAAGATTAACTACAGTACGGCTGACGAAATTAAGAATCTTGAAGATAAGGGCTATGTTCTTGTTAACGACGGTTTCCCAACGGACGCTGCCTTTGATAATAATAAGGATCATGATCAAGTCTTCACTGTTACTTTCCGTCACGGTACCCAACCAGTAACACCAACTAACCCAGGTAAGCCAGGTGAACCAATCAACCCTAACGATCCGGATGGACCTAAGTACCCAGATGGTTCTGACCAAGTAACTAAGGATGTTACACGGACAGTTCAATATGTGGATGAAAATGGTAATAAGGTCAGTGAATCAGTAGAGCAAACTGTTAACTTCACCGCTCAAGGTGTTCTTGATAAGGTGACTGGTCAATGGATCACCCCATTAACTTGGAGTGGTAGTCAATCTGTTGTGGGCGTTAAGACGCCAGTGGTTGAAGGTTACCACGTAGTAAATGTGGACCGTGATGGCAATGGTAACAACGTTGCTGGTGTAACCCTTACTCATGAAAATGACAGTTACACAGTAACAGTTAAATATGCTAAGAACGGTAAGATTATTCCGGTTGACCCAAGTGGTAAGCCAATTCCAAATGTCCCAACTCCACAATACCCAACCGATCCAACTGATCCATCAAAGGTAACGCCGGACGAACCAGTACCAACAATTCCTGGTTACACTCCAAGTGTTCCAACGGTAACACCAACGGATCCTGGTAAGGATACACCAGTGCCATACAACCCAATCGTTAATGATCAAACAGCTGTTGTTAATTATGTTGACCAAGATAACAACAATGCTCAGATCGCAACTTCCGGTAACTTGACTGGTAAGCCAGGTAGTGTAATTAACTACAGTACGGCTGATCAAATCAAGCAACTTGAAAATCAAGGATACGTTCTCGTAAGTGATGGGTTCCCAGCAGGTGCAACATTTGACGATGATGATAATACAACGCAAACTTACACGGTTGTCTTGAAACATGGTCAACAACCAGTAACACCAACTAACCCAGGTAAGCCAGGTGAACCAATCAATCCTAATGATCCAGATGGACCTAAGTATCCAGATGGTTCTGACCAAGTAACTAAGGATGTTACACGGACAATCCAATACGTGGATGAAAATGGTAACAAGGTTAGCGAACCGGTAGAACAAACTGCTCACTTTACAGGTGAGGGAGTTCTTGACAAGGTAACTGGTCAATGGATTACACCGATTACTTGGACTGGTAATGGAAACTTAACTGGCGAAAAGACACCAGTGGTTGAGGGTTACCATGTTGTACGGGTTAGCCGTGATAGTAATGATAATGTTAACGTTGATGGTACAACTGTTAACTATGAAACTGCTGACTACACTGTTACAGTTAGCTACGCTAAGAATGGTAAGATTGTTCCGGTTGACCCAAGTGGTAAGCCAATTCCAAATGTCCCAACCCCACAATACCCAACCGATCCAACTGATCCATCAAAGGTAACGCCGGACGAGCCAGTACCAACAATTCCTGGCTACACTCCAAGTGTTCCAACGGTAACACCAACGGATCCTGGTAAGGATACACCAGTGCCATACACCCCAATCGTTAACGATCAAACAGCTGTTGTTAATTATGTTGACCAAGATAACAACAATGCTCAGATCGCAACTTCTGGTAACTTGACTGGTAAGCCCGGTAGTGTAATTAACTACAGTACCGCTGACCAAATCAAGCAGCTTGAAGACCAAGGTTATGTCCTCGTAAGTGATGGGTTCCCAGCAGGCGCAGTATTTGACAATGATGACAATACTACTCAAACTTACACCGTTGTCCTGAAGCACGGAACCACAACCTTCAAACCGGATAAACCAGGTACACCGGGTGAACCAATTAACCCTAACTACCCAGACGGACCAAAGGTAACTAACGAAGATGTTGACTACCTTAAGGATGTTAAGTTTACTGTCCACTATGTTGGTGCGGGAAACGATAATCCAGCAGACAACGTTCAAAACGCGCAATGGACTCGTTCTATTACGGTTGACAATGTGACTGGCAAGATTATCAGCTCCACAGAATGGGTAAGCAACAAGGGAAGTTATGATGGCGTTAAGACCCCAGTTGTTAATGGTTACCATGCTGACCGAGCACAAGTTGATGGGTCAAGTGTCACG
Organism: Limosilactobacillus secundus; assembly: GCF_020784695.1. Taxonomy (NCBI): domain Bacteria; kingdom Bacillati; phylum Bacillota; class Bacilli; order Lactobacillales; family Lactobacillaceae; genus Limosilactobacillus; species Limosilactobacillus secundus. Next base: position 107 of record NZ_JAJGUA010000046.1, on the reverse strand, counting down.
ATGGAAGATCAAGAAGCTACAGTTACTTATGTACCAAATGGAAAGATTATTCCAGTTGATCCAACTGGTAACCCAATTCCAGATGTTCCAACCCCACAATACCCAAC
>NZ_JAJGUA010000045.1:0-48116 GCF_020784695.1 Limosilactobacillus secundus | reverse complement strand
GGTCATATGATGCCAGATCATGTGCACTTGTTAGTAAGTATTCCGCCGAAGCTAAGTGTATCGCAGTTTATGGGATACTTAAAAGGGAAAAGTGCATTAATGATGTTTGATCGACATGCAAACTTAAAATACAAATATGGGAACCGACATTTTTGGGCTGAAGGCTACTACGTAAGTACAGTTGGATTGAATGAATCCACGATAAAGAAGTATATCCGAGATCAAGAGAAACATGATATAGCAATGGATAAGCTAACAAGTGTGGAATATTCGGACCCTTTTAAGGGTAAGTGAAGTAGTACAAACACCGCTTAAAGCGGTGGCAAAGTAGTCAGAGCATTTTGGCTTGAGCAAAGCGAAAGCCAGCGCCTTGAGACGCCGGCTTTTATTATCGGCTTATAGCCGATGTGCAAACCACCCGTTTGACGGGTGGTTATGATTTATACAAATTCTTCATTTCCTTTACAGTTGTTGCAAGATCCTTGCTATCAAATACTAATGAAATAACTGCTAGTCCTGCAACTCCAGTGTCATGAACAACTTTCATATTTTCTTCATTAATGCCCCCAATTGCTACTACAGGACGTTCACTGATCATATTTAAACGTTCAAGGCGATTAATACCAATAGCAGTATCAGCGTCCGGCTTTGATTTTGTAGGGAAGACAGGGCCACAACCAATGTAATCAACAAAGTTCATTGCATTAGCACGTTCAACTTGTTCTGGTGTATTACAAGAATAGCCGATGAACATCTGATGACCCACCGCGACAGATACTTGTTCAATTTTGGTATCATTTTGACCAACGTGAACTCCATCAGCGTTAATTTGCTGGGCCAATTCATAGTCGTCATCAACAATCAAGGGGATTCCATAGCGCGTACATAAGGTCCGTAATTCTAGTCCTAAGTCTACTCGTTCATTAGGCCGTAACTTCGAATTTCCTTTTTCTCGATATTGGAAAGCAGTGATACCACTTTTCATTGCTAGCTCCACTTTTTCGAGAAATTTAACAACATCATTATGAACATCTTGTGTTCCGCCAACTAAGTATACTTGTAACATTTTTGGATCAAACATCATTTTAGATCGTCTCCTTCAATTTTAACCCAGTGATTAAGTGGCCCATGACCGTGACCAACGTTAATACCCTTGCTAATCGTCTTTTCAACATATGTCTTCCCAATCATAATCGCCTGTTCCATGGAGTGACCCTTAGCAATTTCCGCAGTAATACATGCAGAAATTGTATCACCAGTTCCGTGAGTATTTTTAGTATTAACACGAGGCGCAGTTAACCACATATCATTACCATCTTCAAATAAAATATAATCATCAGCTTTGTCTGAAGATTCTGCATGGCCACCTTTTATGAGAATATTTTTTGCTCCGCGCTTTTGTAATTCGTGGGCACCCTTTCTAATATCATTTTTATCCTTTATTGCGATTCCCGTCAACTCACAAGCTTCTGGAATATTTGGCGTAACCAGCGAGGCGAGGGGGATAAGTTCATCCCTTACAATTGAAATTGCATCATCACTAAGTAACTTTGCGCCCCCTTTTGCTACCATGACTGGATCGACAATAAGTGGGCCTAAATCATATTTCTTTAAATTTCGGACGACAGCTCTTACACGGATAGGATCAGCCAGCATCCCCGTTTTACAAGCCCTAATTTTTAAATCATCAGCAATTGAAGCAAATTGCTCATCAATTAATTTTTCAGGCATTGGCAGGACATCTTGCACTCCTAATGTATTTTGAGCTGTGACTGCTACGACTACCATTGCTGAATATACTCCTCGCATTTGCAGCGTCTTTATATCCGCTGGAATACCGGCACCACCGCCACTATCAGTTCCAGCAATTGTTAGGGCCTGGGGATAATCATTAATCAAGGTAATCTTCCTCACTTTCATCAAAGAATTCTAGTAATGCTTTTGTATCCATAATCGAAAGCTGGTCAAAAAATTGTACTTGCCACGAACCTAGTCCGACTGAATAACGGTTAGCTAATACTCCAGCGGCAGATACCAAAACCGTTGCAACAATACAAGCATCCCAAGTATTAGAAGTGACCCCTAAAAATGCAGCGATGATACTAGAAAGCATGTCGCCACTACCCACATTCATCGTTAACATATCAGCAGAAAAGGGATTTTCATAGATAACTTGCCCATCAGTTATTATGTCGGTTTCACCAGTCAAGACTACAATCGAATGGTAACGTCGAGCACACGTTTCGGCAATTTGAACCTGGTTAGGAACTTTACCGGCGTCGATTCCATGGCTAGTATTGTCAGCCTCTACTAAAGCAGCAATTTCACTGGCGTTACCACGAATAACATCAAAATGAAAAGCATTTAGCAATGAGTGGGCAAACTTTAAGTGGGATGGAACCGCACTTACCGCTACTGGATCTAAAATGAGGGGCTTTAGTGGCGTGGCAGCTTGCAAAATCGTCCTAATTTGTGTTGCCTGATGCTCATTAATTGTTCCGAGATTGATAGAAAGGGCATTTGCCAGCGTTACCATTTCATCTGCTTCAGTGGGCTCAACAGACATGATTGGCGACGCTCCGACAGCACTAACGGCATCGGCAACTTTATCAATTGTTACTAAATTGGCCAGGTTAAGGACAATCGGATTTTTAGCACGAACCCGATCGATTAGTGACCAGTTAATTTGACGTTGTACCATAAAATTAGCTCCTTAAATAAAAAAATACTCAAGGTAGGAGATACACCTACTTTGAGTATTAAAGTCCGGTGCATTTTCCTACGCAAGTGTTAACTTACAGGTTCTAGAGTCCATGCATCACTGCATATCTCAGCCCAGCACTATGGGCACCCCTAATGCAATAAATTGTCTATTAATAGTATACCGCAAATTATTCTTTATGAATATCAATAAAGATAATTGGCAAAATGGGAATGATAATTGTAAAATGTAATAAATAAAAAAGTAGGAGAATTTAGAAATGGAAGAAGAAATACGTCAAACTACTGATAAAGCTGAAGTTGTCATTATAAACGATGATACTAGTCAAAAATTGACATTTAGCAACGGGGGAGTAGACGGCGAATTTGAGATTATCGTCACAGATAAAAAGCCAGTGCCAGAGCTCTTCCAACCTGTTGGCACCTTACCAGATGGAAAATATACGATTAAGGGGAATTATGCTGGACAAGACTACCGAGAAATTAAGTTGAACGGTGCTTATGAAGTCTATGGAAACCCAGAAGATGGAAATGTAATGATTACGAAAAGAGATGGGGGAAACTAAGTGTTTATTAACGTTGAGAGGCGAGCACAGAAGCTATTTAATACTTATCAACAAGCAACGAGCGAAGAAAATATGGCCATGGTCTTAGCTAATCCGCTTTTTTCGTGGCATGCTACTTACTATACTGCTAAACGCAAGAAGAACATAATTTTCTTAAATGATGCTACCACCATGGCAATCGTCTTATTTGACGTAAATGCTAAAAATAAGCAAACGATTAAAGAACGTTTTGAGAAACAACTAGCAATAATTTGGCAAGAATTAGGGTTGTCTGCCGAATCATTGACAGATTACTTAGCCACAGGCGGGGATTGGCAAATCGGTAAAACAGTTCACCCTTTACAAATAAAAACTATAACTAATTTTTATCAAGATGTCATAAAGCCACAAGCCAAAACCGTAGTCAATGAAGTAGACTTAGCACAATCATTGGTTAAAAAGGTACAACAAAAGGGTAGAATTTATGTTGGTGAAGGCGAGACGGTTAAGATAATCGAAATGGCTCAACCTTTTAACATTAAACACGTAAATTTAGAAGAATTGTACTTAAAAGAAATTACTAATAAGTTAAGAAGATTAAGTCAGTTAGATGGAGAAAAACTTACTGCCGATGGTGTTGATAATGCAATTCAACAAATCCAAGATGCAAATAATCAACTCTTAGACCTTTTCCTTGCTGATGCTAAGCGTAATTCTAGTACTAGAACTATTCGCCGTTATCGAGATAACTTGCAATTTTATCTTAATGAATGGGTCGCCTATCGTTTGAGCACTATTTTTAATCTTGATATTCAAACTAGTGTTGATGAACTGGAATTTCACGGAGTAGGAAAAACAGAACGAACGAATATTAAGGCCTCGTTGAAAAAACTAGCAAAGTACTTGAAAAATCAAGATATCCTTAGTGATAATGAATACGATGACATTATTGTATATACGCAAAAAGACCCTGTCGATCTTGATGAAGATAATGATCAAGTAATAGGGGATTTTCTCGCTTCATTATTTAGTGAATCAGAGAAGCTTCCAGCAGTATTTGGTCCACAAACTGATAAAATGCTTGACGAATATCTTAAATCATTCATTGCTTTGTATGGTCTTATTTCTGCACAACAAGCTTACCAAATTATTCATTCTCAAAATCCCACAATTGATAAAGAACGATTTGAGCAATATATTCAAAATAAATTCGACGAAATGACGATGGAATACTGCATTATTGATTTTAAAGAAGAATTTAAGAATGTTGATATTGCTCCTGAAATTTTCATTTTTAGTCCACTTCTTATTAAAGATGAGAATAGGCTTCCTTCATTTTATAAACATCAGCAGGGACTGCTATACTATATTCCAGAAAAAGAAATCTTAGTTGATAACAACTTTAATCCATTTACAAACATTAGCAACTATCAACAAGAATTAGAAGAACTGCTTGCAAACCAATATGGATTATCTGGAGACGATCTTAAAGGCGCTGCTTTCTTATCACTTTATCAATTAAAAATGAGTGATTATGGGCTTGAATTAGCAAGCGTAAATGATGCAATTAATAAGGTTGTTACATTCTTAAACGAGGAGCACGGCCTGAGTGTTAAACCGGATAAAGCTAATGAACCATTGATTAAAATCTTAGCATTAACTGCTACAAATATCCGACGTCCATGGAACCGGGGATGGTCTAATTATGAATTGTTAAGGACCAAAAATATTGCTAAACTAGTGTCTGAAATGGAAATTAATTTGGAAGCCCCTAAATTGTCAAGTGAGATTATTAGTGGAATTCAAGTGGGAAAAATTAACCGTGATGAGTTGCTAGATTTTCTTGAAAATAGTAATTTACCACCAAAAGTGATCTCAAAGCTATATAAACAAGTAGAAGAAATATAAAAAAGATGGAGACGTGAGAAAAAGTTCTCGATGTCGCCATCTTTTTGCTTATGAAGAGCTTAAAATCAATTGAATGACAAAAATTCTTCAAAATTCATTCTATTTCAATGTCAAATTATAGTTAATGTCAACATTCAGGATGTAAATAGCTATTAAAATTATGTTATTGGGAATAAGGTCTACTTAAACTGCTCCCAAAAAGCTGGTTTTATAATAATTTTTCTGTGATGTCGTTCTATCCAGTCCTTTGTTTCAAAATCCCTAAAATAACGGGAGAGACTTTCAGCACTAGTCCCTAAATAACTTGCAAGGTTTTTTAATGACATTGGGAGGGTAATGGAATTTTCTTCTTCATTATAAGCAACGTTATAAAGGTCTTCTAAATAGGCTGCTAATCTAATATCAACGCGGTAAAAAGATAGTAATTCCGCTTGTCTTTCCAATTCAACTGATTTTTGAGCGTTTAATTTTAAAAGATTTTGGCCAACTTGATGGTCTATTTTTAATAATTTGTGAAAATCTGCTTTATAAAGAATGCATACTTCAGTCTTAGTTAGAGCTATCCCATAAACTGTTGTATTTTGCAGATCAAACAAATAATTTTCTCCGCCGTAATCTCCAGCGCCGATAATTCGGATAATATGTTCTTTTCCATCTTTATTCAACTTATAAACTTTCATTTGACCTAAAATAACAATAATTAGCTCATCTTGTGAATTCGGTGAAAAAATAAGATCTCCTTTGTTAAAAGCTTTATGATGTAGTAAACTTTTAAGATACTCTTTACCCTCATTAGATAAATCATTAAATAGTGGGACACGATGTATATAATCTTTATTTTTCATAGCTATTATTCCTTTATTAAAATTTCAAAAGTTGATGCCTATCATTTTTTTGAATTTATTAATGAATTATAATTATCATAGGATATAAAAATGAATGTTTTAAACAGCTATGTACAGCACATTATGCGATAAGAGAGTAGAAAAAGCAATAAAAAAACTAAAAATAATTAAGAGGAGTTGATTAATCTTTACTAAGTATTTTTATTAGAAAACCTACGGGTAGAATGAATTGATATAGGCTTTTTGATATCACTTATTCTTAAAGAATACTATAAAATAATCAATTTAGTTAAAATGTTAACTCCATTCTTAAATGATAATACGTTTACCCCAAAAATAAATTTAGAGTATTTGAATACAGTTCATAATACTCCTTCGACCGTACTAAATAACTTGTAATATGCGTATAAAATGATTGTTAGTTTTAATATATAAAGTAGTTTATGATTAATAGCGCTACATTAACAAAATTACTTTCGGTAAGGTTACATTCTAAATTGATTTTTATTTATAGTTGATAAAAAGATGTCTAAATTTCATTAGGGAAGATTTTTGATGGATTTGAAGGTGCTCCATCAAAAATCACTTCGCGAATACTTGTTTTATTTGATTATTTATAATAAAGCGCGTTATTAGGGATTCGAATCATCATATGATTTGAATTTATGGGTGGTTTTTTAATAAAAGTTCGAAATAAATATATGAGATTGTAAATTGTTTTATTAGTGTTAAGAGATTAATATTGCTTTGTAAACATATTGTTGGTATCAGATATTTAGTAGATGATGGGGAGCGAGACAGAAGTCACTTGTGACTTCGTTTTCGAGCCCCCGCAAGCAACAATAGGCCTCTAACGTTCGGTTTTGCCGGACATTAGAGGCCATTGTTGTACTGCGTATTTGCTTTTTATAAAAGTAACTTAACTTATGTCACAGTCCCCTTTTATAAAAATCGGCTATCTAATCTATTATTTATTGAAGACGTACATTTTCTTCTTTCCCAACTTCTTCGTCAAAGTAACCTAATCCATTTACTTCGAGTGTTTTTAAATAAGCTACCAATTCAATTGCGGAACTAGGACTCAATTCATTTACTGCATTTAAGCCAAGGCCAGTTGGAACCGTCTCACTCATTGCTGTAATTTGATTATTATTCTCAATCTGAACTTGTGAGCAACTAATAGCCCAACGATTATTGACGTTTGGAGCAAAAATAAAGAAGAGGTTAAAATCAGTTGAAAGGTATACTGGTAAGAACCAAGCAACCTCGTCTAGGCGTTCTGGGATGAGGTTACCTTGAAACGCAAAACGGTTAATATTTTCTTCATAAGGCGCTATATTGAGCATAAACATAGTATTTTCAAATTCTTTTGTTCCTAGCTTCATTTCAGGTGTAATTTTAGGCTTCATTATAATCTCCTAACTAAAGTTTTCACGGTAGTAGTTATACTTGTTTTTGATATCTTGAAGCGGTTCATCCATCACGTGCATTTTCCCATGGGCATCAAGCTTGAAATTATTTGCGATTACTTGATTAAGCTGCAAGCGGAGACGAGGATATTGGATGAGAATTTTCTCGATGTTAGTTGACATAATATCAAGAGTGGCAAGATATTGGGGGACAAAAATTTTTTTAAATTCGTTAAACGTATCTGCAATCACTTCAGCATAGGCATGATCAGCATATTTCAGTTCATTTTCCTCTAATTTATCATAATACTCGTTGCTTGTCAGACCACGTTCATTTTTGATGTTATATTGCTCATCATATTGGTGGGTAAGGTAAGAATCCCAGTCACGATAGCAATAAGTAATCATTTGAATTACTAATTGTCGTCCCTCGTAATTAACGTTTTTCGGAACCATCTTTCCCTGTGGATTTAACAAGTAAGGTCGGATTAGTTGTCGTGTTACAACATCATAAAAGGTTCCTGGCACAAGTTCTTTATCTTGATTGTCCTCATACAAAGGACCAGAACCTTCAAGCCCTTTTAGTTTACGGAGACTTTCACGAGTTTGGTTAACAGCGTAAATAACATCTTCAATCTCTTGGTCAATGATTTCACGTTTACTAATTGTCTGTAATAGATTGGTATAGAGTCGAATCAAATTATGGAGTTCAGATTGTTGATTAGAATAGAAACCACCTTGTTGCTGATATTTTCTAGTTTCGCGTTCTAATTGTTGTTCAATTACAAGTGCTTGATGCTCGATCTTAACAGGTAGGACTGGTTGCGAAAAGCTATTTTTAGCAAGCTGCTGAACTGCTTCGCGGATAATTGGTCTCATTTCACGAAAATCCGGAAAATCAAAGAAATTTTGAAAATCATTAACAAAGTTTAGGTGTTTGTATACTGCTGATTTAAGATCTCGCTTCATAAATATTCCTCCATTTTCTTTGATTTTAGTACGAAAACAGGTAAGAAAATATTAGGGAATTAGATAAAAAACCTTATTTTATTTGTATTTAACTCGCCTATAATTAAATTTGGATAATAAAATAGAGGAGATCATAATGAAAAAATTATTGAAGTTTTTAGCAATCTTTTTACTGTTTAGTAGTATTGTTAGCAGTTCGGCGATAGCCAGTTCAACAAGAACCGTAACAGATATGACAGGGGAAAAAATAAAGATCCCAAAGAAGGTTAACCGCGTTGCTGACTTATGGCATGCTAATAATCAGGTTGTTTTGTTATTAGGAGGACAAAATAAGCTGGTCGCCACAACACCTCTTGTTAAGAAGCAACATTGGTTCACAGTGGTAGATCCAAAAATTGCTAAAGTTGCTGCACCATTAGCAGGTAATCAAATTCAAGTTGAAGAATTGGCAAGGACAAAACCGGACGTTGTAATTGCCTCTGATCAAGCTCAAATAAAGGAATCCCGTCAAGCAAAATTACCAACAGTTAACGCAATGTATACCGATTTTACTGGGTTAAAGAAGTCAGTTACATTAACTGCAAATGTTTTAGGCGGAAGTTCTCCAAGAATTGCTCGGCAATACAACAAGGAATTAACAAACAACATTAATCTTGTTAAGCAAAATTTGAAGAGCCGAAAATCGACGCCAACGGTTCTTCATATTGTTAATTCAACAGATCTTACCAAGGTTGACGGGCAAAGAACAATTGTTAACGAGTGGATTAAACTAGCAGGTGGAGAGAATGCTATTCCTAAAAAGGGAAATCAAATCTCAGTTACGCCTGAAGAATTAATTAAAGCGAATCCAGATGTAATTATCGTTGGTAGTACGTCTACTACCCAAGCACGAAAAGCATTACGTGCTAATAGTCAGTTAAGTCAATTAAAAGCTGTGCGCGAAAACAAAGTATATGGAAATCCTCAAGGGACCTTCCCATGGGATCGTTATAGCGCGGAAGAAGCACTGCAAGTCTTATGGGCAGCAAAGACTCTTCATCCCCAAGAAATGAAGAATATTAACATGGTCTCTGAAGTTCAAAAATTTTATCAAAAATACTACCACTACAATTTAACAGTTAAACAAGCAAAGCAAATTTTAGCTGGTGAAAATTAGCATAAAAAACATCCCCTAAACTGGATATTAATTATCCAAAGCAAGGGGATGTTTTTAATTAGAGCTTAATTTGACAAGTATATCGTTGAAGATCAGGTAGATAAGTAAGAGTTAGTGGAACATGATAGATCCTTTCTAGCTGTTCAGTTGTCATTAACTCCTCACACGATCCGGTAAGCATGGAACCTTTTGAATCAAGAAGGCCGATTGTAGTCGGTAGCATTAAAGCATGATCTGGAAGGTGGGTAGTAAGAATAATGGTGATTTTTTGCTGAGCTAAGTCTTGAATTAGTTTTAATATTTCGTACTGTCGACTTACATCAAGGGCAGCCATCGGTTCATCGAGAATTAACAAGCGTGGTTCTTGGATTAGGGCTCGAATAATCGTAATTAGCTGTTGCTGGCCGCCGCTTAATGAAATAAAAGAATGATCACGAAGAGACGAAAGATAAAAACGTTGTAAGTAGGTTTCAGCAAGTTGAACGTCTTTCTGATGCGGAGTTTGGAGAAAAGAAAGATAAGGTGCACGACCAGTTAATAGATAATCAAGTACTGTGAGATTGGAATTAACATGATAATCCTGAGGAACATAGGCAACTTGTTGGGCAAGCGTTTTGCGCTTCACAGTCCCAAGCTCTTTTCCATCAATTATTACGGTTCCTTCATTTGGTGTTAAAAGTCCGACTAAGCAGTGGAGAAGCGTTGATTTTCCAACACCGTTAGGGCCAAGGATAGTAAATACCTCTCCAGCTTCGAGACTAAAGTTAACGTTGCGAAAGACCGGATGTGTTTTTGAATAGGCAAAACTAAGATTATTAACTTCGAGGACTTTCAATTTAATTGCACCTTCTTCTTAACTAGAATGTAAACAAATAGGGGTGCTCCAATGAAGCCAGTTAGAATACTTAATGGGATTTCCCCTGCCGATAGAGATCGAGCCATTGTATCGACAATTAACAAAAAGAGTGCACCGATAACTGCTGCAAGGGGAAGAGTTTCTTTTGTATCATCACCAACTAAAAGTCGAGCAATATGCGGAATCACAAGCCCAATCCAGCCAATATTTCCACTAAGACAAACTGTTGCAGCGGTTAAAAACGTACTGGCAGTAATTATCAGTAGTTGTTCCATATCCACATTAATTCCTTCTAGACGTGCTTGTTGGCTACCAAGTGAAAGAATTGTCATATGCCAGCGAAGGATAAATAGAATTATTGTACCTACAATCAAAAAGGGAAGGACAGCGATAATATTCGAAAAATCAACTTTTGCTAAACTACCTAGTTGCCAGTAGACAATACTTTGTAATTGTGAATCCGGATCAGCAATATACTTTAATAATCCAACCAATGCTTGCATAAATCCTGAAATCACAATTCCGGCTAATACTAGAATTAAGGTTCCGTGCTGATGAAGGATTTGGGCAATCAATAAAGTCAAGCTAACCGCAATAATCCCACCAATAAAAGCAAAGAGTTGAGTAAGTCCAATGCCATAGCCTAAGAGAATTGCACTAGCAGCTCCGGCGGCCGATCCATATGACACCCCTAAAATATCAGGTGAGACTAAAGGATTATGAAAAACACTCTGAAAGGAACAGCCAGCCATTGCTAGACCAGCGCCAACTAATAGCGCGCCGGTGATTCTAGGAAGACGGAGGTTAAAAATAATGTTTGCTGCGACTGGATTATTTTGCGGGTGCAAGAGGGTTTGAATGATCATAATTGGTGAATAATAGATCCGCCCACAAGAAAGAGCGAGAACTACTGCAATAATAACTAATAAGAATGCGGTAAAAAGTGTTAGGTGATAATGATGCTTAGTAATTAGAATCTCTTCCTTTTCTTAAGAAATTAGTGAGTTCATCAGTAACTGTTTGCTGAGCAGTTGGCAGGTCTTCATAGTCGATTTTTAATGAGGGTGCTAACGGTGAGGCACCATGTTGACGCAATTGGTGATCAAAAATATTTACTGCGTTAGCAAATTTTGCTGAACCAAAATTTTTATCTCCTACACCTGCAATATAGTAAATTAGCCTTGGGACAGAAAACTGACAAAGATAATTATAGAACTTTTCTTCAGATGCTGTCAGTTGTCCTTCACCATAAGTACAAGGACAGAGGATAAGCAAGTCAATCCTATCTAATTTTACTTGGAAGTCCTCCTTAAAAGAAAGAAAACTGGCAGATGGAAGGATAGTTTGATGAATAAAGGTTCCTAATTCGAAGTTATGACCGTAGAGTGTATCGTAGAGAATTAAAGTATTCATTGATTAATCATCCTTTCATTCAAATGCTAGTATAACAAGTCGCTAAAAATCCTATTATTAGGGATTTGACTAATTCTAAAGAACTATTATCGTGTGTAATAATAAGCATGATAAAGGCGGGTGATTATTGTTGCATTATTTACGAATAAGCGATGAACCCATTGATGTAAGTGAGATGTATAAACAGCTCGTCGCTCCAGAGTACGGAGGAATTGATATGTTTGTCGGCACTGTTCGTCAATGGACTGGCAAGATCGAGACTACTAAGATTGAGTATTCAGCTTATCATCCCATGGCGGAAAAACAATTAGAAAAAATTGCAGCACCGATTGAAAAACAAGGAGGACGCGTTGTTGTCGCTCATCGGACTGGCGAATTAGCGCTTACTGATATCGCGGTATTCGTAGGTGTGGCGGCTCCGCATCGTGCAGAAGCATTCAAATGGTGTCAACATGTGATTGATACACTTAAGCATGAAGTACCAATTTGGAAAAAGGAATATGATACAGATAAGGTAAGGTGGGGAAACTAATGGAAATTAACGTTAAATTGTTTGCGTTTTTACAAGATCAGTTAGGGCCATCTATTACTCTTGACATTGCTAACCCTATTCGAGTAGACGACCTTCTTAAGCAAATTAGCCAGCGGGCACCGCAACTGACATCAACTTTAGCAAATTCGCGGATAGCGCTTAATCAAGAATTTGTTAACGCAGAGATAATTAGCTTAAAAGCCAATGATGAGATCGCAATTATTCCGCCGGTTAGTGGTGGCTAGAGTATTCTAGAAGACAGTTAGAACTACAATAGGAGGACTTGATTATGTCAGATGTTAAAGATGTTGCTCATGGGAGTAGGCGAAATGCTTATACTGCATTAATCCTCTCCACGCTTGCAATGATTGTTTGTTTTATGTCGTGGTCTAACTTTGCGCCACTTGCATCCCAGGTCGCTGAGATGTTTAACTTGGATGTATCGCAGCGAACGTTGTTATTAGCAACGCCAGTCCTTTTAGGATCAATTATGCGAATTCCAGTGGGGATCTTAAGTGATCGTTACGGCGGTAAAAAAGTTTATTTGATCTTAATGGCCTTTATTTTGATTCCACTAATCATGATCCCGCATGTCCATTCATTCGGAATGTTGCTCTTTGCCGCATTGCTTGTTGGGATGTCAGGAACATCATTTGCTGTTGGGGTTTCTTATGCTTCAGTTTGGTTTCCGCCAGAACAGCAAGGACTAGCCCTAGGGATCGTTTCGATGGGGAACATGGGAAATGCTGTGGCTGCCATGACTTTACCTTATATTTCCAAGGCAGCGGGATTTGATAGTGTTTACTACTTTTTGATTATTCTCACAGTAATCTTTGGTGTTCTTTTCGCAGTCTTTTGTAAGGAAATGCCAGTTGATAAAAGTAAAACGATTAAGGGTGCATTGTCTGTTGCCACAGACAGTGGAACATGGTATCTATCACTATTTTACTTCTTGACTTTCGGTTTATTTGTTGCATTTACAAACTTAACGCCAACGTTCTTGACAGGGATGTTTCATTATACTCCTGTTACTGCCGGCCTTTATTCAGCATTATTTGCTTTTGTATGTACGTTAGTTCGTCCATTTGGTGGTTACCTTGCCGATAGAAAACGCCCAATGGCATTATTACAATGGGTCTTTGTAGCAATCGTTATTTTTGCTATTTGGATTATGCTTAGTTTTCATAATCAATTCATGTTTATCGCAGGGATTGTTCTGGTTGGTCTTTCTGCAGGAATCGGTAACGGGGTTGTCTTCAAAATGGTTCCATATGTATCCCAAGGTAATACGGGAGCAGTTACTGGTTTCGTTGGAGCTGTCGGTGGCTTAGGAGGCTTCTTTCCACCACTAATTATTGGTTATATTTACCAATGGACAGGTAGTTATGAACTTGGAATTACGCTCTTAGCATTAACTGGGATAATTTGCTGGTTTGCTTTATGGAAACATTACATTCATGGTGATGTTCACATCGTTAAATAATACATTGAAAAAATGGAGATGAGGATAATTCTTCCTTAATCTCCATTTTTAGTTTTAAATTATTCTTTTTTTAATTTTTCAACTAATCTAAACAATTCATCCTGAGTTTGACCAGCTGGCAATACTTTAATATCAAGAATTAACTGGGAGAAGATATCAGCAGTCAATTGTTTGACCTCATGAAGCTGTTTCAACGATAATTCATAAGCTTGATTAAACATCGCTTGTGAAGGACGATGATCTGAAGAGAAGAAATTACTAAACCATTGTGGATTCTGTTGGCGCGCGAATAAAAGTGCCAGGGGATACTGACCACTCGTTATCATCTTTACAAACGAGTCGGGGTCATTACTAAGCTGTTGAAACTCATGTGTAATATAACTAGCAGTGCCAAAGGCTTGACCAATTTGTCCTGCAAGTGAAACAATTTCCTTTTCTGCTCCGCTAAGGACGGCACTTTGTTTTGCAGTCATTGCTCCAAGTAATCCCCATCGTGCTTTAACATCTGCTAAATAGTCAGCTACCTTAAATTGCTGATTATAGTTAAATTGTAGTCGCTGAATCTGTGATAGCATCACATCCCCAGCGTCAGTTGTCAATTCCTCAATTACCTGAGGAGGATTACCCACAGTCCTTAGCGAACGGACAAAGCGATTCATTAAGTAGTTTGCAACGTATGAATACGCCTTTTGACTAGCAAATTCCCCAGGAGTTAGGTTATTTGGCTGAAAAGAAGGAGGATTCAAATGAGTCGCTAATGCCAAAAGTTCTGGTAGTTGAGCAGCTGTAATTTGATCAATTGTGAGATCTTTTTCGTTGAAATAACTAAAAGCCTCAAAAAGCGACAACCTTAGCCGCCGTTCTTCTTCACCAGTACTCAAGTTAATCATTTCGCGAACCATTGGTGGATATTGATAAATAACGGTTGTTAATGCATCTACCAACCGTTCATCTGGCGTTAAATTCACAGTATCAGTCCTTAAATTTATTTACTTCAGCAATTATTTGTCCAGCAACGGGGATGAAGATATCACTGAAATACTCATTAAAATCAACATTTTTTACTTGCTTCTCAGTAAATTCTTGTGCACGGTGAAAAGCATCATTACGCATATTAACGATAAGAGCTTCTCGTTGATGTTTAAGTCGCTTATGTAGCTTCTCGTTGTCATTGCTCATGTAGAAATAGTAATAAATTTCGTAGAAGGTATTATCAAGAACCCAAAAGAGGGTACTCCGTCGAATATTATCGCTTATCATTTCAGTAAAGGAATTTTTACCAAGAAGCTCATGGTTAGCAAAGGCTCCCGCAGATAATACGATTGCTTGAACTTCATGCATATCAGCCATATAGTGGCTGAATTGGTTAATTTCATTTTCTGGAACACTAAATCCCAGCTTTTCTTTTCGTTCCGCCTCAGTCATCTTAGAAAAAGTGATCTGATACTCTTGCATCACATTCTGACTATCTGCAATCAAATCCTTTTCGATAATCATTAGTAAAGCAAAATTATCTTGCATAAATTCCTTAACAGTTTGCCATATTTTTTCAATTTGTTCATTAAAGTTTGTGAAAAGATCTTGAACGGTGCCTATTCTTTTTTTAACCACTTCTTTTTTCTCTACATGAGGGGCATATTGAATTAGAAGAGGAATATCATCGTTATGTTCATCTAGACCGTGCTTGGACCGTTGTTCATTTTCATATTTTTTAAGTTCATCAAGATCAACAAGGCCGAGGGGCATTACATTAATTTCACCATTTGTAAGCATGATTTGTAAGGCAAACGGGGTTGTTGCTTCTTGATTCTCGACTAATGATTTTAAGGCATCAAATAATTTTCTACGATTTGCAAGTTCATTATCTGGATCTGCGTAAAAGCCTGCAGTATAGATCGATTTATTTTCGTAATCTCGTTTTAGCTTATTTTGAATGTCCATCTTAATTAATTCTCCTTTGTTGATTGAGCAAGAAGTTGTGCAAGCTTATTACGACCGCGATCAGTTAAAACAGCATTTTTTAAATTTATCTCTGCTAATGTTGAACTAAATGATGCGTCGATAACTGCTCCAGAAATATATTGTTTTTCAATGGCGTATTTAGTTGTTAAAAATAGGTTAGAAACAGGATTAACTTGTCGACTATTAGTAAAGCGTTTGCGAGCAATATCACTAAGAATTCCTCGTAATTCATCATCCCGACTGAGGTTCGTAGCCATTAGAAATCCACTCCTTTAAGCGTATTTTCTTTATTGTAGAAAAACATCGAAATAAATAAAATCGGGGATTCTTCCTAATTCAGAATCCCCGCTAGTTAAAAGTCAATTAAATGGTGATGAATAGCATATTGTACCAGCTCAACTCGACCATGTAAATGAAGTTTGCGCGAAATATTTGCTTTATGTGCTTCTACTGTCTTTGTTGAGATAAACATCTTTTGTGAGATCTCTTTATTTGAATACCCTAAAGCAATGAGGGGAAAAACTTCTTTCTCCCTTTTTGAAAGACTATTGTAGCCTTTTAGTTTTAAGGTGTTGCCAGATGCATTTATTTCTTTAATATCTGTCTTACTAACAATGATATTTGCATCAAGATATTTCTCGCCATTTATAACATGTTTTAGGGCATTAACAATTTCGATATCTGGTGAACTTTTCAAAATATAAGACATTGCGCCATTTGCCATTGCCTTGTTGATATATTCCTGTTCTTCATGCATCGAGAGAATGATAATTTTAACTTTGGGAAACTTATCATGGATTCGACGAGTAGTAATTAGGCCATTTTCGCCAGGGGGCATACTTAAATCCATAATTAAGATATCAATTCCGCCTTGTTCAACTCGAATATATGTATCAGTTCCACTCGCTGTCCCATCAACCACCGTAAAATTCGGTTGAAGATCGACTAAGTATGAAATTCCTGAGCGA
The DNA here is from genome assembly GCF_020784695.1 of Limosilactobacillus secundus. Taxonomy (NCBI): domain Bacteria; kingdom Bacillati; phylum Bacillota; class Bacilli; order Lactobacillales; family Lactobacillaceae; genus Limosilactobacillus; species Limosilactobacillus secundus. Next base: position 31,349 of record NZ_JAJGUA010000045.1, on the reverse strand, counting down.
ACAATTGCGTGGTCGTCTGCAACTAAAACGTTATACATTTGTTCTCACCATATCCTTATTTAAAGCATTATTATAGGGAAACTTTACCTTGACTGTCGTTCCCTTATTAATTTTTGATGTAATTGTAAAGGCTCCGTTATATGCCTTAACGCGTTCATTCATATTCATTAATCCAAGTGAATGCCCATTAAATCCACTATGCTGATCAATATCAAATCCAGTACCATTATCAAGAATCTCTAACTGAAGGTAACTATTATGGTTCGTAACAATAATACTTATTTCTGTTGAATGAGCATGCTTAATTGCGTTATTAATTGCCTCTTGTGTAATTCGGTAAAGAACATTTTGAATATTTTTTTGCAGTTTTTCGGCAGAGGTAAGGGCTATAACGTCAATTGTGATTCCTGTACTGTTTTGAAGACGTTTCGCTAAAGCTTTGATTGCCGGAATTAAGCCAAAATTATCGAGAACTGAGGGACGAATATCAAGAGCGAGCTCTTTAATTTCTTTAAGAGTCGTTTGTAGCTGCTTTTCAATTGCAGCACTCATTGATTGAAACTGCTCAGGGTCCCTTTGATTTTGAACTGTTGCTAATCTTTGAATACCCATTATTGCTGCATAGATTCCCTGTGCAACACTATCGTGAAGATCCTGTGAGATTTTTTGCCGTTCCTTTTCGTGTGCTTCATTTACGTATTGATTGAGAATTCGGTGCTCTTCAACCTGAGAAAGGCGTTGCTGTTGCTCACGATTTTCAAGAGTCAGGGCAAAGACATTTTCTTTATCGGCAAGAGGACGATAAACCATTGAAAAATGAAAAGGATGAGTAGCATTGGAGTGAAACGTTATCGGAACTGTAGCTCCCATTAACCGCTTTTTAATCAAACATGAAGCACAATCATCATTTTCTAGTTGTGACCAAGCATTTTTACCAATTTGCAGTAGGTAATTAATATCTAAATTAAGCATAGTAACTAACCGCTGTGCCGGCTCATTACTAACTAAAAGATCATCATTTTTAAATAAGAAGATTGCATCTGGTGATTGATTAAAATATTTTTGTATCCAATTAGCTGTTTCAAGCACGATCTGCTTCCTCCCCAATAAAATTCCCCAATTGTCATCATAATATTCCTATTTTATATAATAACGCTTTCTTTAGGTAGAAGCAACGCTGGCCCACTTAAAAGGCAGGGCTAAGAAAAGCTCTGCTTCTTTAGCCCTGCCGTCTGAGTTTTAAGAATGTCGTGGTAATCCCATCGATGGTCCCTGGAAATACTTGGTTGCACTAAAATCAAATTCCGGATCCTGAAATTCGCGGTAATGATCAAAATCAGCTTGAATCTGTTGAATTTGGTCGTCCAGTTGTTCTAACTCCGCATCTTTTTCCAGCGAACTCATTTGTTGGTTTACTTCTTGTTCCCGATTTTCTAGCATTGTTCGTCTAATTGTTAAGTCATTTAAAACAAGGGAAATGAGCTTTTGAAAATCAGGATTTGTCATTGAATCTTTACTTTTCATTTAAATCGACCTCACGATAGTTTAAATTTGAAAATTCGTTACTTGAGCGATACGTAAGGGGGTGGCACACGCACTTATTAGTGATAAAACTACGTAATCGCCAGTCGTCATTATTATCAACCCAAGTAGTAACTTGTTCATTGCTAATTGAAAAATGAGCTAATGAATAGTGATTGTGCTGACTTGTTGCAATATAAGAACTAGATGTACGTGCAAGAACGGCAAGTGAGTTTTTGGTGATATATGGATAATCAACAGCCAGGGTTAAATAATCCTGAGCAATGGAAAATTGGTTAGTACAAGCAATAATTGCTGAGAGGGGACCATGGCAGTCGTAAGGAGGAATATCACAGATAATCTGCACAGCTGGTACCTGGCCAACTAACTTTACTATATGTGCTTGATTTATTTCATTAGCACAAACAACGATCCGCTGACAAAGGGGCGTTAATTTCTCGACTGCTAACTGTACATTAGTAGCTGGTAATCCGGGAACACGATAAGTAGCTTTATCTTTACCAAACCGGCTAGATTTACCGCCTGCGTATACTAGTCCAATCATCTTATCCTCCTTTTACTGTGTCTTAAATAGTCGTAACACCAATTTACAATTACGTCTTTTCCTAGTAAGTCCGCATTTATTCCCCTAAAGATACTACCTGTTTTAAGCGGTGGAATAGGGGCAATATTGGTAGGATCTTCGCCAGGCTTTAATAATAAAATTTGCGGATATTGAGTGGCTTCCTTATGACCTTCAATCAAGACAAAATCATTGTCGACACTTAATAACTCAACCATTTCCGTTAAAGACGGCACATTACTTTTTTGATGAAAGAAAAATTCAGTCGCAGATTGTAAAATAACCTGTTTAGCTCCAGCGCTACTCATTCTCGCACTGTCAGTAGTTGGCACATCCATTGCATCATTATGGGCATCATGCTTAAGAGCTGCTACCCGATATCCTTCTTTTGAAAGTCTTTTAATTAAGGCTGTAGTGATAAGAGTCTTGCCACTTTTTTTATGACCGATTATTTGAAGGGTAATAGCCATGCGTCTGTCTCCGTTCCGACCTTCATTGGAGTAGTACTATGCGGAATCAGTGCTAAACAGGTTGTTGTCTGGAGGTTAGCTAATGAGCCGGAGCGGTTGATTCCATTTGGATAAACATAAAATTGATTGTCTTTGAATTCATAAGTACAACGAAGGTAACGGTCGAACCCGTTTGTTTTATTATAGGGGGCAGCTAATATTGCCCGTACTTGCTTAATTCGGCTTGCTTGATGTTGATAACGTCGAATCAGCGGTTCCATGTAAAGGTAAAAGCCAGTAAAACAAGCTCCTGGATTTCCAGAAAGGGCCATTATTAACGTGTTATTTTGAACAAAGGCAGTCGTAACGCTGCCTGGTCGTTGTTTAATCTTATTAAAAAGCAATTCATCAGCTTTACGTGCCTCATCTCCAATAAAATCAAAATCACCAACTGAAACACCACCATCAGTAATTACAATTTCATGAGTTGCCATTTGTTCTTCAAGGGTCTGCTTGATAAGATCAGCATCATCTGGTAATTGGGTTTCAAAATCAACAATCCCACCAGTTTCTTCTACCAGATTTTTTAGCATAATGCCATTACTATTAAAGATCTTTCCCGGCTCAATTGTGGCATTAGGTCCTAATAATTCAGTTCCAGTGGAGATAATTGCAATTCGTGGTTTTTTATAAACTGTTACTTCTTGAACACCAAAAGCTGTTAAGACTGCTAGACCACCGGGATTTATTTCCTGGTCTTTTGCTAAAACGATATCACCGCGTTTTACATCAGTACCGGCTTCCGTAATGTTAGTCTTGCTTTCAGTCGTAATAATTTGAACCTTATTTCCATCTTTAGCGGGCCGCGTTTTTTCAATTCGAATTACTTTTCCTACATCAGAAGGGACATATGCACCAGTCATAATTCGGACCGCATCCCCCGCTTGTAATGGTTGATCCCAAGTTGCACCGGCTTGAATTTCTCCCCGGACATTGAACTGACGGGGAAAATCATGATCATCGCTGGCTAAAATGGCATAACCATCCATTCCTGCTCGGCGAAAATGAGGATAGTCATAATGAGCATGGACATCCTCAGCTAAAATCCGATGGTTAGCCTCTGATAGGGGAATTGTTTCGGTAGTTGTTTTAAGGGGAATTTCGTTAATCTTTTTCTGTGCCTCGGCAACTGAGATTGGTGTTCTTCTAGTGAGCATGATGATGAACTTCCTTTCGTTGAGAACTGCTTTCAAATAATAAATGTTCATATTCTGGTAAAATCAGCTTATCTAGTGCTGTTTGACAGGCATTTTGGGAACCTGGTAAGCAATAGGTGAGCTGATTACGGTAGTTAAATCCGGCTAATGCTTGTGATGCAAGGGCCCGAGTACCGATTTCGGTAAAGGATATCTGGCGAAACGCTTCTCCAAAACCAGGAATTCGGCGTTTGAGGAGTGGACGAATAGCTGGAATAGTAACGTCACGCTGGGCAATTCCCGTTCCGCCGTTAGTAATAATGATATCAGGTGCCTGCTGTTCTAATTGAAGGTAGGCTGTTTGAATATTAACGATATCATCATTAACGATTACCCGATCAACTACTGATAAGCCAGCATTAGCCATTTTTGTAGCAATTAATTTTCCAGAAGTATCGGTATTTAGTGTTCGGCTATCGCTAACCGTTAAAATTGCGACGTTTTTCATGATAGGTCTTCTTTCATCAAAGTATTTAACGACTTAAACTGTTTCTGGGCAATCGCCGCAGTGGGTAAGTCATACATAATAATCTTACCATTCTTGAATAAACTTACTGGACGATTCTCCCATTTAAAATGAAGGAACAATCGATTGGCGTTAATTAAGAGCTCTTTTTTAGCTAAAAAGTCCTTAAGTCTACTAAAATTAATAGATTTCTCTTTGACCGTATAGTATGCATTTTCCCCACATAACATATGTAATTCTGGTGTTGATTCTTCCGCCAAAGAAATGCTGCTAGGATTAGCACAAGCGGAACAATGGCTATTTTTATTAATAATAAACTTACTAAATTGCATTGACCAATTATCAACAGTGACCAATTCATTAAAGTTAACCTGTGCCTTATCAACCAGATATTGAAGCGCTAAGGATACTTGCATTCCCGCTACGATCGGAATTAAAGCAGTGTTAACCCCAATTAAATCACAATCGTTTTGTTTTAGTTCATTGATATTAGGAAAAAGACAGTTCAGACAAGGATGATTTTGCGGTGAAATTGCCATTACATTCCCATAGGTTCCTGCACAGCTTGCAAATAGATAATCAAAATTTTTGGTAATTGCTAATTTGTTTAATAAATCACGTGCTTGATAGTTATCCAGACAGTCTAAGCAAAGGGTAAAGTGGTATTCATCAATAAGGTCAGCAGTAATCGGTGCCGGGATCGCAATAATTTGACATACTGAATTAATTTCATGTAGATGTTCTTTAGCTGCTTCGACCTTAAGTCGTTGTTGTTTAGCATCTTCTTCGGTAAAAAGCGACTGACGCTGAAGATTAGTTACGTCAACAGTGTCAGGATCAATTAAGACCAGTCTTTTAACTCCGGCACGAACAAATTGCTCGGCCGTATAACTTCCCAATGCTCCTACACCGACAATCATAATCGTTGCACGGCTAATTTTTTGCTGACCAACACTACCAATTTGGTGTACCCTTTCTTGACGATCATAACGATTCATGGCTATTAGCACCTCATTTAGTTCAAAAATATAGGTATTTCCCTAGTCGTAGTATAGCAGTTATGGTGCTAATCTTTACATTAGGGAAAAGACTTACTTTATTTTTAATATTGGTAAGCCATTCAATAAAGGAGGTCAATCAACGATGAAGTCACGGTTCTTTAACAAGATTGAGAAGTTTAACGGAACCTTTACGCAACTTGAAGAAAATAGTCGTCGTTGGGAAAAACTTTATCGCCAGCGATGGGCGCATGACAAAGTTGTCCGCACAACTCATGGAGTTAACTGTACAGGCTCATGTTCTTGGAATGTTTATGTCAAGCAAGGGATTATTACTTGGGAACACCAAGCCACAGATTATCCAGCATGCGGACCTAATATTCCAGGATATGAACCACGGGGATGTCCACGAGGAGCGAGTTTCTCATGGTATGAATATAGTCCCGTTCGCATTAAGTATCCATATATTCGCGGTAAATTATGGAAACTTTGGACCGCTGCCAAGAAAGAACATGAAACCCCCTTAGATGCGTGGGCAAGTATTGTCGAAGATCCAGAAAAAGCTAAAAAATATAAAAAGGTTCGCGGACACGGTGGCTTAATTCGCGTTCATCGTTATGAAGCACTAGAATTGATTTCAGCCGCTTGCTTGTACACGATTAAGAAGTATGGACCTGACCGTATTGGCGGTTTTACCCCAATTCCTGCAATGTCAATGATGAGTTTCAGTGCCGGAGCACGGTTCATTGCCTTAATGGGTGGGGAACAAATGAGTTTCTATGATTGGTACGCCGATCTACCGCCTGCATCCCCTCAAGTTTGGGGTGAACAGACTGACGTTCCAGAATCTGCGGAATGGTACAACAGTTCTTACATTATTATGTGGGGATCAAACGTCCCATTAACCCGGACGCCCGATGCACACTTTATGACAGAAGTTAGGTACAAAGGAACAAAAATTGTGGTGGTTAGCCCTGACTATGCTGAAAATGTAAAGTTTGCTGATGACTGGCTTGCACCAGAACCAGGTAGTGATTCTGCGGTTGCGCAAGCGATGACCTATGTAATTTTAGATGAATTCTACCAAAAGCACCCAGTCAAACGTTTCATTGATTATTCCAAGCGATTTACTGATTTACCATTTATGGTTGAATTGGAACCAAGTACAGCAAATAGTAATCACTATACACCAGGCCGCTTCGTCCGGATTAGTGACTTGGTTGATGATGATACAATTGTTAATCCAGCATGGAAGACAGTTGTTTATGACCAAAATAACCACAAGATTGTTGTTCCAAATGGAACGATGGGGCAAGAATATAATGCTAAAGAAAAATGGAACCTTGAATTATTAGACCAAAATGGTAATAAGATTGACCCAGCGCTCTCTATTAATGATCAAGATGGCGAAACTGAACAAATTATTGCTGATTTTCCAGCGTTTAGTAATGACGGAAATAGTGTTGTCCAGCGTCATTTACCAGTTAAGAAGCTTAAATTCGCAGATGGCAAAGAACATTTAGTAACCAATGTTTATGATCTAATGATGGCTCAAATGGGAATTAACCGAACTGGTAATGATGAACTTGCCGCTAAAGATGCAATGGATGCTGAGAGCTACTTTACCCCTGCTTGGCAAGAAAGTCGTTCAGGAGTAAAAGCAAAACAAGTTATTCAAATTGCTCGTGAATTTGCCCAAAACGCGGCCGAAAACAAAGGTCGGAGTATGGTAATCATGGGTGGGGGAGTCAACCACTGGTTCAACGCTGATATGAACTATCGAAATATTATTAACATGCTGATGTTATGTGGTTGTGTTGGTATGACTGGTGGTGGTTGGGCTCACTACGTCGGTCAAGAAAAGCTTCGTCCACAAGAAGGTTGGGCGAACATTACCTTTGCCAACGACTGGGAAAAAGGTGGTGCCCGTCAAATGCAAGGTACTACTTGGTACTACTTTGCAACTGATCAATGGCGTTATGAAGAAATTGATAACCAAGCTCAAAAATCACCTGTTTGGAAGAGTAAACATTCCTACTTACATAATGCTGATTATAATCAAATGGCAATTCGTTTAGGATGGTTACCATCATACCCACAATTTGATCGTAATCCGTTATCTTTTGCAAAAGATTACAATACAACTGATATTGATAAAATTTCAGAGAAAGTTGTCGATGAACTAAAAAAGGGTACTTTGCATTTTGCTGCTGAAGATCCTGATGCTAACCAAAATCAGCCCAAGGCCTTCTTCTTATGGCGTTCAAACTTATTTGCTTCTTCTGGCAAAGGTGCGGAATACTTTATGAAACACTTATTAGGCGCTGAAAACGGATTGCTTGCCAAACCAAATGATCGAGTTAAGCCCCAAGATATGATTTGGCGTGACAAGGGAGCAATTGGTAAGTTAGATCTTGTTGTTGATATGGACTTCCGAATGGTTTCAACACCTATGTACTCTGATGTTGTCCTGCCAGCTGCTACTTGGTATGAAAAGAAGGATCTTTCATCAACTGATATGCATCCATTTATTCACCCATTTAATGCAGCAGTTAGTCCGATGTGGGAATCAAAGTCTGACTGGCAACAATTCAAGCTCTTGGCTAAGACTGTTTCTGAAATGGCAAAGAAATTCATGCCGGGAACCTTCTATGACCTTAAGAGCGCACCGCTAGGGCATAATACTCAGGGGGAGATTGCTCAACCATACGGAGAAATTAAGGATTGGAAAAAAGGCGAAACAGAGCCAATCCCTGGAAAAACCATGCCTTCCCTGAAGTTGGTTACTCGTGATTACACCAAGATTTACGATAAATTCATTACCCTTGGACCTAATATAGTGAATAACTATGGCTATAAAGTCGATGATCAATACGATTACTTAAAGGGAATGAATGGAACTGCCAACGAAGGTATTGGTGCGGGCTGCCCGCTACTTGATGAAGATGAAAAAGTATGTGATGCAATCTTACGGATGTCAACTGCTTCTAATGGTAAACTCGCCGATCGCGCTTGGGAAAAGAAGCAAGAGCGAACTGGTGAACATTTAACAGATATTGGCCGGGGCCATGCTGATGATTCAATGTCATTTAAGCAAATCACTGCTCAGCCACAAGAAGCCTATCCGACACCAATCGGAACTTCTGCTAAACATGGTGGAGCTCGCTACACACCATTTTCATTAATGACCGAGCGAAATGTTCCTACATTTACTCTTACAGGACGTCAGCATTATTACATTGATCATGAAATTTTCCGTGAATTTGGTGAAAATATGGCAACTTATAAACCATCTTTGCCACCGGTTGTAATGGCCCCAGGGGATGTTGAGGTTCCGCCAATAGAAGATGAAGTTACACTTAAATATATGACACCTCATGGTAAGTGGAATATTCATACAATGTACTATGACAACCTTGAAATGCTGACATTGTTCCGGGGCGGTCCAACTATTTGGATTAGTCCACAAGATGCCGATAAGATTAAGGTAAAAGATAACGACTGGATTGAAGTTTATAACCGCAATGGGGTCGTTACTGCGCGGGCGGTTGTCTCTGTCCGAATGCCTGAAGGATCAATGTATATGTACCATGCTCAGGATAATGAAATTTATGAGCCTCTTTCTACCATTACCGGTAATCGTGGGGGATCGCATAATGCACCAACGCAAATCCACGTTAAGCCAACACATATGGTCGGTGGATATGGACAATTGAGTTACGGTTGGAATTACTACGGGCCAACCGGAAACCAACGTGACCTTTATGCAAATGTAAGAAAACTGAAGAAGGTGAACTGGAGTGAAGATTAAAGCACAAATCAGTATGGTCTTAAACCTCGATAAGTGTATTGGTTGTCATACCTGTTCAGTGACTTGTAAAAATACTTGGACAAATCGACCGGGAGCTGAATACATGTGGTTTAACAATGTTGAAACTAAGCCAGGTGTCGGTTATCCAAAACGCTGGGAAGATGAAGATCAATACCATGGTGGTTGGACATTAAATTCAAAAGGTAAACTTAAATTACGTGCAGGAAATAAACTAAACAAAATCGCTCTTGGTAAGATCTTTTACAATAATGATATGCCAGAGCTAGATAACTACTATGAACCATGGACCTATGATTACAAGACGTTATTTGGCCCCGAACAAAAGCATCAACCTGTTGCTCGCCCTAAGTCGCAAATTACTGGTGAAGGGATGGAATTAACAACCGGCCCTAACTGGGATGATGACTTAGCAGGATCAACTGAATATGTTCAACAAGATCCTAATATGCAAAAAATTGAAGGGGACATCAAGAATAACTTTGAACAGGCATTTATGATGTATCTTCCCCGATTATGTGAACACTGTTTAAATGCTCCATGTGTAGCCTCTTGTCCATCAGGTGCAATGTACAAACGAGACGAAGATGGGATTGTTTTAGTAGACCAAGAACGTTGTCGGGGATGGCGTTTTTGCATGACTGGATGCCCATATAAGAAAGTCTACTTTAATTGGAAGACTCACAAGGCTGAAAAATGTACTTTTTGTTATCCACGAATTGAAGAAGGTCAACCAACTGTTTGTGCTGAAACCTGTGTCGGTCGGATTCGATATATTGGTGCTATTTTATACGATGCTGATCAAGTAGAAGAGGCTGCTTCAACTCCTGATGAAAGTAAGCTGTATGAAGCACAACTAAGTTTATTCCTTGATCCCAATGATCCAAAAATTATTAAACAAGCACTCAAGGATGGTATTTCTGAAGAGATGATTGAAGCAGCACAAAAGTCGCCAATCTATAAAATGGCAGTAAAAGAAAAGATTGCCTTTCCACTTCATCCTGAATACCGGACAATGCCAATGGTTTGGTATATTCCACCGCTATCACCAGTTATGAGCTATTTTGAAGGACGGGACTCAATCAAGAATCCTGAAATGATCTTCCCAGGAATCGATCAAATGCGGGTGCCTGTGCAATACTTGGCAAGTCTATTAACTGCTGGGAACGTTCCTGTCATCAAGAAAGCCTTATATAAACTTGCAATGATGCGGCTATACATGCGTGCTAAGACTAGCGGTCGGGATTTTGATAGCAGTAAACTAGAACGAGTTGACTTAACAGAAGAGCGGGCAACATCACTTTATCGTTTACTGGCAATTGCTAAATATGAAGACCGCTTTGTTATCCCAAGTAGCCAAAAGGCAGAAATGGAAGATGCACAAACCGAGCAAGGTAGTCTTGGTTATGATGAATGTGAAGGCTGTGCATTGGCTCCCCAACACAAGAGTATGTTTAAGAAGGCAGAAGCTGGCAAATCAACTAATCAGATTTATGCTGATAGTTTCTATGGGGGGATTTGGCGTGATTGATTTTAGACGATTAACAGATTTAAAAGATGCATTTGCTATTCTTTCACGCTTGATTGACTATCCTGATGCAGAAACATTTTCACCAGAGATTCGTCAATTATTACTTACAGATAACTCATTATCAACTGCAACACGGGGAGAATTATTAAGCCTCTTTGATGAATTAGCCGCGCTATCTCCAATCGAAGTCCAAGAGATGTACACTCACCTTTTTGAAATGAACCGACGTTATACCCTTTATATGTCATATTATAAGATGACTGATTCCCGTGAACGAGGAACCATTTTAGCACGGTTGAAAATGCTATATGAGATGTTTGGTATATCAGAAGCAACTAGTGAACTTTCAGATTATTTGCCTTTATTGCTAGAATTTCTAGCATATGGCGATTATGCTAATGATCCGCGGCGTCAGGATATCCAATTAGCATTAAGTGTGATTGAAGATGGAACTTATACTCTTTTAAAAAATGCAGTGACAGATAGTGATAGTCCCTATATTCAGTTAATTAGACTTACACGCTCACTAATTGGTTCGTGTATTAAAATGGAGGTGCAAGAAGATGTATAATGGCTGGGCAATTTTCTTATGGGTTATTTATCCATATATAATGCTGGCATCATTTTTCATTGGAACATTTGTTAGATTTAAATATTTCCATCCCTCAATTACTGCTAAATCAAGCGAACTTTTTGAAAAGAAATGGTTAATGATCGGAAGCGTTACTTTCCACATTGGAATTATTTTAGCTTTCTTTGGTCACTGCTTAGGAATGTTTATTCCGGCAAGTTGGACAGCTTACTTTGGCATTACTGACCATATGTACCACATCTTTGGTTCATTAATGATGGGAATTCCAGCAGGGATCCTTGCATTTGTGGGAATTGCGATTTTGACTTATCGGCGAATGACTTGTTCTCGTGTTTATAAGACAAGTGATATCAATGATATTATTGTCGACTGGGCTTTGCTAATTACGATTGCATTAGGCTTAGCATGTACGATTACGGGGGCATTTATTGATTACAACTATCGGACAACAATTAGCCCATGGGCAAGAAGTCTATTCCTTCTTAATCCTCAATGGCAATTAATGCGTTCAGTGCCATTAATTTATAAAATCCACGTTCTTTGCGGATTAGCAATTTTTGGCTACTTCCCATACACCCGGTTGGTTCACGCTTTAACGCTACCTTGGCAATACATTTTCCGTCGTTTTATCGTTTATCGTCGCCGCGCAAGAATTTATTAATATATAAGAAGATATAGCAAGACATAATAAAAGCATCAGAATTCTCCTTGTGAAGAAATCTGATGCTTTTAAAGTATAATTATTCTTGATGTGGTCTTGTAAAGGTAACAATTGTACTTGCCAAAATTACGAGAATAGCTCCTAAAATCAGGGTAGGGGTTATCTGAACCGGAAAGAAGAAGGAAGAGTAAATAATAACAATTACTGGGCCAAGCGCACGAACAATATTTGCTTTACCAGCTGTAATAAACTGTAAACTAGTATAGAAAAGAAGTAGGGACATGAAACCATTGAAGAATGCCCCGCCAAAGTTAAATGCAACTGCTTGACTAGAAATATGGTTAAATGATGTTCCTGTCATGAGAGCATAGAAGAAAAGTAGAAGAGCTGAAGTAAAATGGTTAAAGAACAAAACATTATTTGGCTCTTCGTTACTAACTAGATATTTAGCCACGATATTGTTGGCGGCATACATTAGGGGGTAGATGAATGCACATATCAGTCCAAGAAGGTTATCACTAAATTGAAGACGGCTTCCTGAAATAAAGAAAGAACCGAGAATGCAAAGAATAATTGCTAAGTAATCCCACTTTGTAATCTTTTCTTTTAAGAAGATATAAGATAGGAAGAAAACGTAAACTAAATACATCCGAGCGATAAGGGTAACTGTGATTGGACTTAGGGTTGAGAGGGCAATGTATTGAAGAATAATTCCAATTGCATTTGTTCCACCCAAAAGCCATAGCCACAGACTCTTAAGATTGGTCAAAGAAACATGCTGACGAGTAATGAGAATTGTTGCAAAGGTAAAAATTGTGGCAAACGCACTAGTGAAAATTCCTCCAACAACCGGACTTAAACTAGTAAGTGAAAATTTATTAAGAACCGGACTAATACTACTAAATAGGAGAGAAATCAGATTTAATTCAATTCCCCATAATTGCTTCTTCGAGACACTTTTTATATTCATTTAGTCACATCCAATACTTTTTGTTACTTTAATCCTAATAAATTATATTTCTAAGTCTATTAGGAAAATGACTAAATATCTTAGTTTACATAATATTTAGAATAATAACTATTCAAATTTAAAATTTTGAACAACTTTATCAAGGTCTTCTTGTTCAATTCCTAGGTAGTGGCGCGTATTTCGTTCGGAGGAGTGATTAAACAACTGGGAAATAATTTCAACGTTGACACCCTTTTTATAGAGTTGTCGACCAAAAGTCTTTCTAAAAGAGTGTGTTCCAATCTTAGCAACGATTTTATTATTTTCCGTTTTTCTAGCCATTCGTTGTAACATCTCATAAAAGCCATGCACTGAAAAATGACCTTCTTGTTTTCCAGGGAAAAGATAATCATTTTCATCTTTATAATCTAAGTCATTAAGGTAATCAATAATCTCGGCAAGGCAATTATTCCAAAAGAGTGTTTTAGCCTTGCCTGTTTTTTGCTCAATAACACGGGTTTTAGTCTTATTTAGAACATGGCCAACCCTTAACGTTACAACGTCTGATGCTCGTAATCCATTGTTGAGGGCGATTGCAATTAGTAATAGGTTCCGGTTAACTAATTCAGGACGAGAATGCAGCTTAATTGTCTCACGTAACTGATCATATTCTTCGAGAGTCAAGAATTTAACATTTTCCACCCATATTTTCCGCTTACCTTTAATTTGACCATTAGTCTTATTTTTGGGAATATAAACTCGTTTTTTAGTTGACATAATATTTATTCCTTTGTTAATTTGTGAGGTAATCAACTAAAGCAGGAACTATTTTTTCTCCTTCTTTCCGACCAGTTTCATAAAGTGCGCGAATCTTCTTAACATTTCCTTCAATCCGCTTAATCTTAATTGGTTTAGAGGGAGCGATGTTAAAAATCTTTCCTTCACGAGATAAACGATTAATTTCAGCAATCTGTTGGTTGTAGAGAAGGGGGCGATTAATTCCTGCTTTAGCAAATTCGGGATAATCTTTATATACCATGTTGTATAGCTTCTTTACAGCAGAACTGGATGGCTTCTTTCGGTAGTTAACGTCCCGGGTCCGGACAACAACAATCTTGTCATAACCTTGTTGTTGTGCAATATCAAATGGAATTGAATCTGTAATTCCACCATCAAGGCAAGGTCCTTGAGAAGTTTCCTGAGGATCTGAAAGAAATGGCATCGAAGAAGAAGCTTTGAGGGCATTAGTTAGCTCCTCACCAACTGGATCTGTAAATAAAACTGTTTTTCCTGTTTTTACAGAAGTAGCAACTGCTGTGAAATGAGATGCTGACCGCCGATATGCCGCTTCATTAAAATTCTGCCAAGAATATCCATGATCTTCAAAAAGATAATCAAGATTAATTATTTGCTTTTTAAATACGCGAGCCATCGATATATATTGGCGATCGTGCCGATGATTAATATTGATATTGGCAGCGCGTCCGTATTGCTTAGAAACGAAATTAACTCCACAAAGCGAACCAGCAGAAACGCCAATCACACTTCGAAATTCAATATGGTGAGCGAGAAATGTATCAACAATTCCGGCAGTATATTGTCCACGGAATGCGCCACCTTCTAAAACTAATGCTGCATTATATAACATAAACTGAAATAACTCCTTTTTGTTCGCTAAAAATAGCAAAAGATGACTCAATTTTAGTGAGACACTTTTTCAATAAAATTATACAACAGTCTTACATGAAAATATAGGATTTTAAAAGCTTGTTATATCAGCGTTCTTCGTTACTATCCGTAAGACTCTTTTATCAAAAGAGTCTTACTACTTTTAAAATAATACAAAAGTAGGCCTAAAAACATCTTTTGCCTCTCAGACGAACTGAAATTTATTTTGATGAGTAATAGGTCATTACAATTCGTCTCAGAAGAAAAATAAGTATAACTAGCAAGAAAATGAGTAAATAGGCAGTAAATATTTAAATATGAACTTTTTATGAAGAAACTATTGATCATTTAAGATAATCATAATAAAATAGTGCTCAGTTAATTGTTAAACGTTTAACAAAAAAGTAAAGAAACGGGGTTATTTCTATGCTAGAACGCAAGGAACATAAGAAAATGTATAAAAGCGGTAAAAATTGGGCAGTCGTTACACTCTCTACTGCTGCGCTGGTATTTGGTGCAACAGCTATAAACGCATCCGCGGACACGAATACTGAAAAGAATGAGTCTTCTACTGTACAGGTTACAACCGGTGATAATGATATTGCTGTTAAAAGTGTGATGCTTGGTAGCGGTCAAGTTAGTGCAGCTAGTGATGCGACTATTAAAAATTCTGCTAATGCAAATAGTGCTTCTTCTGCTGCTAATACACAAAATTCTAACAGTCAAGTAGCAAGTTCTGCTGCAACAACATCATCTACAAGTTCCGCATCTTCATCAAATAACACAGATAGCAAAGCGGCTAAAGAGGATGATACGCAAAAAGCTGCACCAGCTAATGAATCTTCTGAAGCAAAAAAAGAACCCGTTGTAGACACAAACGATTCTTCAGCTGCAAAAAATGATGATCAACAATCCGATAAAAAGAATCCTACTGCTAAGTTAAACAAGGATGCTCAAAACGTTGTAAAAAATGCGGGAATTGACCCTAACAGTTTAACTGATGACCAGATTAAAGCATTAAATAAGATTAACTTCTCAAAAACTGCTAAGTCAGGTACACAGATGACTTATAATGATTTCCAAAAGATTGCCGATACGCTAATCAAACAAGATGGTCGGTATACAGTTCCATTCTTTAAAGCAAGTGAAATCAAAAATATGCCTGCCGCTACAACTAAAGATGCACAAACTAATACTATTGAGCCTTTAGATGTATGGGATTCATGGCCAGTTCAGGATGTTCGGACAGGACAAGTTGCTAATTGGAATGGCTATCAACTTGTTATCGCAATGATGGGGATTCCAAACCAAAATGATAATCATATCTACCTCTTATATAATAAATATGGTGATAATGAATTAAGTCATTGGAAGAATGCAGGTCCAATTTTTGGTTATAATGCTACCGCGCTTTCCCAAGAATGGTCAGGATCAGCTGTTTTGAACAGTGATAACTCTATCCAATTATTTTATACAAGGGTAGACACGTCTGATAACAATACCAATCATCAAAAAATTGCTAGCGCTACTCTTTATTTAACTGATAATAATGGAAATGTATCACTCGCTCATGTAGCAAATGATCATATTGTATTTGAAGGTGATGGCTATTATTACCAAACTTATGATCAATGGAAAGCTACTAACAAGGGTGCCGATAATATTGCAATGCGTGATGCTCATGTAATTGAAGATGATAATGGTGATCGGTACCTTGTGTTTGAAGCA
This sequence comes from Limosilactobacillus secundus, assembly GCF_020784695.1. Taxonomy (NCBI): domain Bacteria; kingdom Bacillati; phylum Bacillota; class Bacilli; order Lactobacillales; family Lactobacillaceae; genus Limosilactobacillus; species Limosilactobacillus secundus. The sequence continues at coordinate 15,118 of NZ_JAJGUA010000045.1, read as the reverse complement.
AGTACTGGTTTAGAAAACTATCAAGGCGAGGACCAGATTTATAACTGGTTAAATTATGGCGGAGATGACGCATTTAATCTCAAGAGCTTATTTAGAATTCTTTCCAATGATGATATCAAGAGTCGGGCAACTTGGGCTAATGCAGCTATCGGTATCCTCAAACTAAATAAGGACGAAAAGAATCCTAAAGTGACAGAATTATACTCACCATTAATTTCTGCACCAATGGTAAGTGATGAAATTGAGCGACCAAATGTAGTTAAATTGGGTAATAAGTATTACTTGTTTGCCGCTACCCGTTTAAATCGAGGAAGTAATGATGATGCGTGGATGAATGCCAATTATGCTGTTGGTGATAATGTGGCAATGGTCGGATATGTTGCTGATAGTCTAACAGGATCTTATAAGCCATTAAATGATTCTGGAGTAGTCTTGACTGCTTCTGTTCCCGCAAACTGGCGAACAGCAACTTATTCATATTATGCTGTCCCTGTTGCCGGAAAAGATGACCAAGTATTAGTTACTTCATATATGACTAATCGAAATGGAGTAGCTGGAGAGGGCATGGACTCGACCTGGGCACCAAGCTTCTTGTTACAAATTAATCCTGATAATACGACTACTGTTTTAGCTAAAATGACTAACCAAGGGGATTGGATTTGGGATGATTCAAGCGAAAATCTTGATATGATTGGTGATTTGGACTCCGCTGCTTTACCTGGGGAACGTGATAAACCTGTTGATTGGGACTTAATAGGTTATGGATTAAAGCCACATGATCCTGCTACACCAAAGGATCCGGAAACCCCAGAGATACCTAATACTCCAGAAACACCAAAAACTCCAGAAACACCAAAAACTCCTGAAAATCCTGGGACCCCTCAAACTCCCGACACACCTAATACTCCGGAAGTTCCTTTAACTCCAGAAACGCCTAAGCAACCTGAAACTCAAACCAATAATCGTTTGCCACAAACTGGAAATAACGCTAATGAAGCCATGATTGGCCTAGGTATGGGAACCTTGCTTAGTATGTTTGGTCTTGCAGGAATTAACAAGCGTCGCTTTAACTAACTATATACTAAAAAAATAAAACCGCTAAGCCTTAAATGCAGCTTAACGGTTTTTTATTTTGAAAGTTTTTATTGTAAAAAAAGCGAATTATCATTAATACTAATGCAATTGTTGTAAGACCTTACGACAGTAGTAACAATGAATTTGCCCATCTTTGTCGGCTAGCTTGCGTGCATGCATCGCAGAAAAAGTATAGTGCTCATGACAAAATGGACAAACATATTGCTTCTTTCCAAATAATGAGGTAATAAAGCCCAAAATTTTCTCCTCCATAAAAAATTATACACCGCTTAACATTATAGCGAAGATTCTCTTTATAGAAAAGGATTTTATTCATTTATTTTTTTATGTGAAGTTTCACTTATTTCTTTAAGAGCATCACGCTGCTGTTTCTGGTCAACGTGGGTATATAAATCTGTAGCAGATGTTCCTTTTTGTCCCAACTGTTGGGCCACGAGTACTTGATCTTTTGTTACCTCATACATTTCAGAAGCAAGGGTGTGCCGTAATTTATGGGGAGTGAGAGGATGTCCAAATGCGGTTGAATACTTTTTAACCATTTTTTCAATTGCATTAGCTGTCATCCGCCGAGTTTGCTTGTGATAAATAGTTAGGAAAAAAGCAGTATCCTTTTTTAAAGCGTGGTATCGCTGCGCACGAATCGCTTGGTAAGCTTGAATATAAGTAATAGCCCAAGGTGCGATTGGTACTGAATCTCTCTGGCCACCTTTTCTTATTACATCTAGCAGTGATTGCTTTAAATTTAAATCCCCAAGGTTTACGTTAGCTGCCTCGGATACTCGGACGCCTGTTCCTAAAATAAGAGCAATAATTGCAATATCTCGTTCCTTATTGACTTTATAAGAGGGGAGAGCTCTTTTATCACATTTGTTAGGGTATTCTTTTTCGATGAAGGTAATAAAATCAAACTTCATTTGTCCCCGGTACATGTGTGAAGCCAGCGTATGAGCCCGATAATTTAACGTTTTTGTATCGTTAAGTGAGTCAATTTTCAGCATTACATTACGGTCAAAATAAGATTCACCATCATTGTTATCTGCGGTAACTGTTAAAAATTTATACAGTGACCTTAATGCATTAATAGACCGATTAATTGAAGTGGGAGAATTTAACCGTCCTTGTGCATTAGTAGTATGCTGCAAATAATCGATATACAACATTACATCACTACGCCGTAAATTAGCCAGCGTATCAATTGGTAAGTTCTTATTAGAGTTAACAGAGACAAGTCCACTTGACCGTAACCAATCAAAGAATCGCCGGATTTCGGTTAAGTACTGATAGGTGGTTGTAACTGCATGGTTGGTCCCTAAATAATACTCATTAACATAATCAGGAAGGTTCTGAAGCTCCTCTTGAATTAGCTTTAAATATTTATCTGCTTCCATTTTTATATCCTCCTTGATACTAAAAAGAGTCGCTTGAAAGAAAACTTTCAACGACTCTCTAAAACTATCGGGAAAACAGGATTCGAACCTGCGACCCCCTGGTCCCAAACCAGGTGCTCTACCAAGCTGAGCTATTTCCCGTTAATAACGAACAAATATTATTTTACCAATTCTCAATTAAATAGTAAAGAAATATTTTAATTTGCGACCATTAAGAATTAAATGACATAAAAATAATTTGACATTCAAAATATTTTTGAATATAATTTGATCATCGAATATTTTGATACTCGAAATATTTTTTTGAAGGCAGGTGAATCTTTTTGGCAATAATGAATGCGCAGGAGATTATGGAATTAATTCCTAATCGATATCCGATTTGCTACATCGATTATGTAGACGAATTAGTTCCTGAAGAAAAGATTACCGCAACAAAAAATGTCACAATTAACGAATCATTTTTTCGCGGTCATTTTCCTAATAATCCTGTTATGCCTGGAGTTTTAATCATCGAAACATTGGCCCAAGCTGCTTCAATTTTGATATTAAAATCACCGCATTTTTATAAGAAAACAGCTTATCTTGGCGCAATTCATAAAGCGAGGTTTCGACAAATGGTCCGTCCTGGTGATGTATTAAAACTAAATGTTGTTATGAAAAAAGTTCGATCATCAATGGGAATTGTGGAAACACAAGCGCTTGTGAACGACAAAATAGCTTGTAATGCAGAACTTGTCTTTATCGTTGCTGAACGAGAAGAAAAGATTTAGCATGGTGAATCATTATCATTTATAATATATTTTGATAATCAAATTATTCGGGGCTATAGAATAAAATTGAAGGGAAGAAATATATTATGAGTAAAGATAATGATTACGAAAAAATCAATAAAGGATTAATCAAAGTCTATTCCGGAATTCTATGGATTGAAGAAAATGAGTTACGGAAAAGTACATTCAATGATTTAACAATTAAAGAGATGCATGCAATTGATGCAATTACGATGTATAACCATCAAACAATTTCTCAAGTAGCAGAAAAGCTTCATCTAACTCCAGGAACAATGACTTCAATGGCTGATCGCTTAATTCGAAAAGGATATGTTGAAAGAATTCGTGATAAAGATGATCGCCGCATTGTTCGGTTACGTTTAACCAAAAGAGGACGGGTACTATATCGTGCGCACCGGGCCTTTCATAACATGATGGTTGAACGTTTTCTCAAAGGAATGAATGATGAAGAAATGAAGGTTATTAAAAAAGCCTTGCAAAACTTAGAAGATTTTGTGGATGAGCATGCTTAGAGATAAGGATTGACAAACATTGCAAAATTTAAGAATTACTAGTACTGCGAGTTATCATCCACCACTTAATATTACTAACCAGCAATTATCAACTATTATGGATACTTCAGATGAGTGGATTAAATCGCGGACTGGAATTCATCAACGTTATATCAGCAATACTGAAAATACTTCAGACCTGGCTTTTAATGTTGGTAACCAGTTATTGACTAATGCCAATTTGAAGGCAACTGAACTTGATTTAATTATTATTGCAACGATGTCTCCCGATGCCTATACGCCGTCAACTGCTGCCATTGTTCAAGGAAGATTAGGGGCGAAAAATGCAATTGCGTTTGATATTTCAGCAGCTTGTACTGGTTTTATCTATGCCATGAATACAGCTGAATTAATGTTGAAAAGCTCTAGTTGGCAAAATGCAATGGTAATTGGTGCAGAAGTATTATCAAAACTGATTGATTGGAAAGATCGAAGTACCGCCGTATTGTTCGGCGATGGGGCTGGCGGAGTGCTACTTCAAAAGCCAACTACGGCAACTCCTTTAATCCTCGGCCGTGATCTCCATACATTTGGTGAGTTGGGAGATAAAATTATTGCCGGAAAAACAACGCCTAAAGCTGGCTTCCCTAAGCAACTAACATCCCTTTCACCATTTGCGATGGTCGGTCGTGACGTATATCGTTTTGCCACTCATGAAGTACCGCGCTCAATTACCTCTGCCGTTCAACAAGCTAATTTAAAATTAGACGATATCGATTATTTTTTATTACATCAGGCGAATGAACGGATAATTACTCAAATTGCAAAGAGACTGGCGCAACCAATTACAAAGTTTCCAATGAATATTAGTGAATATGGAAATACAGGCGCCGCTAGTGAACCAATTTTATTGACGCAAGCTGTTGCTCATGAATTGGTTACACCAGGTGACATTATTGCAATGAGTGGTTTTGGCGGCGGTTTAAGCACAGGAACAATAATTTTAAACTATTAATAGAGAAAGAAGAATGAATATGACTAAAGAAGAAATTTTTGATACTGTAAAAACTATTACTGTTGATGAATTAGATGTTGACGAAGATCGTGTAACAATGAACGCACGAATTAAAGATGATCTTGATGCTGACAGTCTTGATGTTTTCGAAATTATGAATGAACTTGAAGATAAGTTTGAGATTGAATTAGATGCCGATGAAGGAATCGAGACTATTAGTGACGTTGTTGATTTCGTAAAGAAACAATTGGATGAAAAATAATGTACTACGGAATATTATTTAGCGGTCAAGGTGCACAGCGATCGGGAATGGGAGTCGAGCTTATGGCCGACTCCCTTTTTTCAAGGGTTGTTAGTCGGGCAAGTGATGTTTGTGAGCTTGATTTACTCAAAATTATGAAAAACGAGCATAACGAGTTGAATAAAACAGCATATGTTCAACCAGCAATTGTAACAGTTAGTTATGGAATCTACCGAATGTTAAAACGGGATTTACCGCAACTACCAATTAAGGGGATGATCGGCCTATCCTTAGGCGAGTACGCTGCCTTAATTGCTAGTAATTCACTTTCGTTTGAAGAAGGAATCAAACTAGTTGCGGATCGTGCTCGCTTTATGCAACAAGACGCAGATAGGGAAATAAGTACATTAGCAGCTGTCCTTGACCCTCAACTTCAAGAAATAAAAGAACTAATCACTGCTCAACAAGAAAACGGTCAGCGGGTTTATATTGCCAACTATAATTCACCACGCCAAATCGTAGTGGGCGGGGCATTAACCGACTTAAAGGCTACCCTTAAAAAGATGGAAGAAGACAAGCTTGTTAAAAAAACGATTCTGCTCAAAGTTAATGGTGCATTCCATACTCCCTTCTTTAACGGTGCACGTCAACAGATGCATAACCGGTTACAAACGGTCGACTTCCATGAACCACAGATTGAAGTTATTAGCAATACTACTAACAGCTTGTTTCATTGTGAGGATCTTCCAGGAATTCTTGAAAAACAATTAGCTGTTCCAACACACTTTGGAGCTAATGTTAAGAATTTAGTCAAGCACGCGAAAATTGACACAACATTAGAAATTGGTCCTGGAAAGACGTTATCTCGCTTTGCTCACCAAGTTGACCGGCACTTAAATACCCAACACATTGAAAATCTTGTTGATTATGAAAATTTTATAAAGGAGCAAAAAGATGGAACTGACAGATAAAGTCGTTTTTATAAGCGGAAGCACACGCGGGATTGGGGCGGCTACTGCATTAGAGTTTGCTAAGACTGGTAGTCGGCTAATTCTCAATGGGCGTCAAGATAACTTACCAAAAGCGCTTAAAGAAAAACTAGATCTACTAGGGACAGAATATCACTATCTTAAGGGCGATATTGCAAATGAAGAATCAGTTAATGAATTAGCAGCAGCGGCTTGGCAAATATACGAGAAGATCGACATTCTTATCAATAACGCGGGAATCACGAATGATAAGTTAATGATGGGAATGAAAGCGAGCGATTTTGACCAGGTCATCAATGTTAATTTACGCGGAACATTTATGTTAACGCAACCTATTTTTAAGAAGATGCTCAAAAAAAGAGCCGGTTGCATTATCAACCTTGCTAGTATTGTGGGTCTCCATGGTAATACGGGACAAGCTAATTATGCGGCAAGCAAGGCAGGTATCATCGGCCTTACTAAATCTATTGCCCACGAAGGAGCGCGCCGCGGAATTCGTTGCAATGCGATTGCTCCCGGAATGATTACTAGTGATATGACTGAAAAATTATCTGAGCGAGTAAAAGAACAAATTCTTAGTCGCATCCCCCTCAACCGCTTAGGACAGCCAGAAGAAATTGCTAAGACCGCAAAATTTTTAGCAGAAAACGATTATTTGACCGGTCAAACCATTGTAGTTGACGGTGGAATGACAATTTAGGAGGAACTAAATGACAAGAGTTGTAATAACAGGAATGGGTGCTGTTGCTCCTAATGGTAATGGTATTCAAGAATTTATAAGTAATAGTTTTGCAGGCAAAGTTGGAATTAAAGCGATCAAGAAATTTGATGCCAAGCCGACAGGAATTACCGTGGCGGGTGAAATTGACGATTTTGCCCCTAATGATGTCATTGGGAGAAAAGCCGCGCGCCGAATGGATCTTTATTCTCAATACGCCTTACAAAGCGCTATTGAAGCAATGGAAATGGCGGAGATTAACGAAACAAATACCAAACCAGTCGACATGGGTGTTATCTATGGATCTGGAATTGGCGGTTTGACAACTATTCAAGAGCAAATTATCAAAATGCATGATAAGGGTCCTAGACGGGTATCACCAATGTTTGTTCCAATGTCAATTGCTAACATGGCAGCTGGTAATATTTCCATTCATTTTAATGCGCAAAATATTTGTACATCGATTGTGACTGCTTGCGCCACTGGAACTAATGCAATTGGAGAAGCCTTTCGTCAAGTTAAAGAAGGACGCGCCAAAGTAATGATTGCCGGTGGATCAGAGGCTTCGGTAAATGAGATCGGAATTGCTGGCTTTGCGGCATTAACAGCCCTATCACAAGCAACTGATCCACTTAACGCCTCCATGCCATTTGATAAAGCACGCCAAGGATTTGTTTTGGGTGAAGGCGGTGCAACACTTGTTTTAGAGGATCTTGAGCATGCGCAAAAACGCGGTGCTAACATTCTTGGTGAGATTGTCGGTTATGGTGCTACCTCGGACGCTTACCATATTACATCCCCTGATCCAACTGGTGCAGGGGCGGCAAGAGCAATGGAACTGGCAATTAAAGAAGCTGGAATTAGTCCTAACGAGATTTCCTATATTAATGCCCACGGAACCGCTACTCATGCTAATGATGAAGGCGAATCTAAAGCAATCAATCAAGTATTTGGTTCTGATAGCAATGTTCGTGTCAGTTCAACTAAGGGAATGACTGGACATTTGCTTGGGGCTGCAGGAGCAATTGAGGCAGTCTTAACAGTGGCTGCTTTACAAAAGGGACAATTACCGTTGAATATAGGTTGTTTTAATCAAGATCCGAAGTGCTCGGTTAACCTTGTGACGGCAGAAAATAGTGACGCATCAAACGCCCGTTACGCAATAAGCAATTCTTTTGGTTTCGGTGGCCATAATGCTGTTTTAGCCTTTAAGAAATGGGAGTGATCTATCTTGGAATTTAAAGAAATTCAAACATTAATGCAGAATTTTGAAGATTCTGATATTCGTGAATTAGAAATAAATCAAGATTCCTTTCAGCTCTATTTAAGCAAAAATAAGCAAACCCACAAGCATGAAAATCTTATAACAACCGAAAAAACAGAGCAAACGACTTCAGTTAAGAAAAAAGCAAACGAGCAACCAACTTTACCTTCGCAAAATATAACTGCGCCCCTAGTTGGAACTGTCTATCTCCAACCAACCCCCGATGCAGATCCCTATGTTAGAAGTGGCGACCATGTAAAAAAGGGGGATGTTGTTTGTGTGATTGAAGCAATGAAAATGATGACAGAGATAAAAAGCCCTTTTAACGGAATCATTACTTCAATTTGTGTAAGCAATGAAGAACTAGTTGAAGTAGAACAACCGCTTTTCTCAGTTCAGGAGGATAAAGATAATGACTAATAAAACTTTAGATATAACTGAAATTCAAAAAATCCTTCCGCATCGTTACCCAATGTTACTAATTGATCAAGTTGATGAATTAATCCCTGGTAAGAAGGCCGTTGCACGGCGTAATGTCACGATTAATGAAGAGGTTTTTAATGGTCATTTCCCTCAAAATCCAGTTTTACCAGGAGCATTGATTGTTGAATCATTGGCGCAAACAGGTGCCGTCGCTCTCTTATCTCAAGAAGAGTTCCAAGGCAAAACAGCCTATTTTGGTGGGATTCGGTCAGCAGAATTTCGTAAAGTAGTCCGCCCTGGTGATACGTTAAGGTTAGAAGTCAACCTAGAAAAAGTTCATAAAAACATTGGAATTGGTAAAGGCATTGCAACGGTCGATGGCAAAAAAGCCTGTACAGCCGAATTAACTTTTATGATTGGGTAGGTGGTTTGATGTTTTCCAAAGTACTAGTCGCCAATCGTGGTGAAATTGCTGTCAGGATAATACGGTCATTACGGGAGCTAGGGATTAAGACAGTAGCTATTTATTCAACTGCAGACCGCGAAAGTCTTCATGTTCAACTAGCGGATGAAGCTGTATGCGTTGGAACCGCCCGTGCCCAAGATTCATATTTGAATGCGAAAAATATTTTGGAAGCTGCTCTTGGTACAGGTGCCCAGGCGATCCATCCCGGCTTTGGCTTTCTATCAGAAAATGCGGAATTCGCGACAATGTGTGAAGAATGCGGAATTACTTTCATCGGTCCCCAAGCCTCAGTTATTGACTTAATGGGGAACAAGGAGCATGCACGGGAGCAAATGAAAAAATCAGGGGTGCCTGTAATTCCTGGAAGCGATGACTATATTACCAATATTAATGACGCTGTTGAGGTCGCAAACAAGATTGGGTATCCAATTTTGTTAAAAGCAGCTGCTGGTGGTGGTGGTAAAGGGATCCGACGAATTAACGATCATAACCAGATGCGGCAAATATTTAGCGAGGCCCAAAACGAAGCCCGACTTTCGTTTAATGATGACCGAATGTACCTTGAAAAGATTATGGAGAATGTTAAACACATTGAGGTCCAAGTATTTCGTGATAATTTTGGCAATGCCGTTTTCTTTCCTGAACGAGACTGCTCAATTCAACGGAATAAACAAAAATTGATTGAAGAAAGTCCTTGTGTCCTAGTAAATGAACAAGAGCGAAAAACGCTAGGACAAATTGCCATGCGAGCCATTAATGCGATTAACTATCATAATACGGGGACAATAGAATTCCTAATGGACAAGAACCATCACTTTTACTTCATGGAAATGAACACTCGTATTCAGGTTGAACATACAGTGACGGAGATGGTAACTGGGATCGATTTAGTGAAGGCACAGGTGATTGTCGCTGCAAATGAACCACTTCCCTTTACCCAACAGGATATTCAGGTTCATGGACATGCGATTGAGTGCCGGATAAATGCAGAAAATCCTAAGCAAAACTTTATGCCAGTGACTGGGACGATTAATTACTTGTATCTTCCAGTCGGTAATTTGGGGATGCGAATTGATACTGCTATTTATCCTGGCAGCAAGATTACTCCTTATTATGATTCAATGATCGCTAAGGTAATTGCCCTTGGTCAAGATCGCCAAGAAGCTATTGAAAAAATCAAACGACTTTTAAATGAAATGGTAATTACGGGCGTAACGACCAATCAAAATTTCCATTTAGCAATCCTAAACAATCCTAAATTTTTGGCAGGAACAGCTTCAACAACGTTTCTTGAAGACTCTTTCTTGCCGCAATGGAAGAGGGGGCTGACAGCGTGAAATTATATGATCAAAATAATACTTTAAGTGAACGGCACATCAAAGCAGATAAAAATGCTGATGAAAGGGTCCCAGATCAAATGTGGTTAAGGTGTCCACATTGTCATCAATTACTATTTGCCAAGCAGTTAACACAATATGCTGTTTGTCCTAACTGTGACTATGGATTACGAATACCTGCCCGTCATCGACTCTCATGGTTAGTAGATTCGTTTGAAGAATTCGATAAGGATCTCCAGACAAAGAATCCGTTACATTTTCCTGGATATCAAGAAAAAATCAGCAAACTTCAAAGACAAACTAAGCTGAATGATTCAGTCCTAACTGGTGAAGCTTCGATTAATGATCAGCTATTTTCACTAGGCATTATGGATCCAACATTTATTATGGGATCACTCGGAACTGTTACAGGTGAAAAGATAACGCGCTTATTTGAATATGCAACTACCCATCGCCAAGCAGTAGTATTATTCACTGCTTCAGGCGGGGCACGGATGCAAGAAGGAATTATGTCGTTAATGCAGATGGCTAAGGTTTCACAAGCAATAAATGAGCATGCTGCTGCAGGACTTTTATACATCGTGATATTAACCGATCCAACAACTGGTGGAGTAACTGCTAGTTTCGCAATGGACGGAGATATTATTCTCGCTGAGCCTCATGCACTTGTTGGCTTTGCTGGCCGCCGCGTTATTGAACAGACAATCCACCAGCAAATTCCTGTCGACCTCCAATCAGCTGAAAACATCCTGCATCATGGGTTTATTGATCGAATTGTAAAACGTCAAGATGAAAAAAAGCTGCTTGAATGGCTATTAAAAACAGGGAGCGTTGCTAATGAATGAACAATTATCAGCAAGCGAGATTGTTAAACGTGCTCGCAGCGACAATAAAATTACGGGGCTGGAGATTATTCAAAATGTTTTCCCAGATTTTGTTGAGTTGCATGGCGACCGGGCAGGCGGGGATGATCCTGCAATCGTTGGTGGAATCGCTACTTTCCATCAGCAAGCAGTTACCATCATTACCACCGATCGAGGAAAAACAACAGACGAGAAAATTATAAAGCATTTTGGCTCACCAATGCCTAGTGGTTATCGCAAGGCACTCCGCTTAATTAAGCAAGCAGCTAAATTTAAGCGACCTGTATTCTGTTTTGTTAATACCGCAGGAGCATTTCCTAGCAAGGAAGCCGAAGAAAATGGGCAAGGAAGTGCGATTGCCCAAAATATTTTACAAATAAGTCAGCTTGCCATTCCAATTATCACGATTATTTATGGTGAAGGAGGTAGTGGGGGAGCCTTAGCATTGGCATGTGGAGATGAAGTATGGATGTTAGAAAACAGTACTTATTCTATTTTATCTCCTGAAGGGTTTGCCTCCATCATGTGGAAAGATAGTACGAAAGCAGATAAAGCGGCAGAATTAATGCAAATGGTGCCGCAAGCTTTATTAAAACAAGGGATTATTGAAGGAATTATTCCAGAAAGCGAAGAGCATCGTAAAACTTGCAAAAATATCGAGCAGGTTTTACTAAAGCAATTAAACAAACTGCAAGAATTATCACCAAAGCAACTTCTAGCAAATAGAAAAAAACGTTATCGAAAGTTTTAAGGAGGATAATATGGGAAATATATTAACAGGAAAAAAGATCGTTGTTATGGGAGTAGCTAATAAGCGTTCTATTGCATGGGGATGTGCACAAATGATGGCTGAACAAGGTGCACAAATTATCTATACTTATCAGAATTCCAGAATGAAAAAAAGCCTACAACGGTTAGTAGATGATGAAAATCAATTAATTGAGTGTGATGTAGTGGATGATGAAAGTATTGAACAAGCCTTTACAACTATCAAGGAACGTTTCACAAAGGTAGATGGGATTATACACGCAATTGCTTTTGCCAAAAAAGAAGAATTAGCTGGCTCAATTCTTGGTGCTAGTCGTAAAGGTTATGCAATCGCGCAAGATATTTCTTCTTATTCCCTTATTGCTGTTACTAAGGTTGCCAATCAGTTAAACCTATTAAATACTCCTGCAAGTATTGTTACCTTAACCTATTTTGGCTCTGAACGTGCTATTCCTAACTATAATGTAATGGGAATTGCTAAAGCTGCCCTTGAAGCTAGTGTTCGCTATTTAGCACGGGATTTAGGACAAAAACGAATCCGTGTTAATGCAATCTCTGCTGGAGCGGTTAAGACATTAGCAGTTACAGGTATTAAAGGTCATGATGAACTTTTAAAGATGTCCCAAGCAAGAACTGTTGATGGAGAAGATGTAACTATTAGCGAAATTGGGAACGTGTGTGCATTCTTAATGAGCGATTTATCAACTGGAGTTACTGGCGACACCATTTATGTTGATAAGGGGGTACATTTGATTTAAGAATATAAATTTTAAAGACTGAGAAATGAGGTTTTTTCAGTCTTTTTGCTGTCTTTTAGAAGGAAAACATAACAATAGCAAGAACTTTTTTAGTTTTTTCTAAAAAAGTTCTTGCTATTTTATAGATCAGTTGGTATTATTAATAACGTTGTGAAAGACGAGTTAACAATTTTGAGAAAAGTTGTTTAATATATTTAAAAAATGGCCCGTTAGTCAAGTGGTTAAGACACCAGCCTTTCACGCTGGTATCGTGGGTTCAAATCCCGCACGGGTCACTTTTGCGGAAGTAGTTCAGTGGTAGAACATCACCTTGCCATGGTGGGGGTCGCGGGTTCGAATCCCGTCTTCCGCTTAGTCAGTTCTATTATGCCGGGGTGGCGGAATTGGCAGACGCACAGGACTTAAAATCCTGCGGTTAGTGATAACCGTACCGGTTCGATCCCGGTCCTCGGCACTATTTCGGGAAATAGCTCAGCTTGGTAGAGCACCTGGTTTGGGACCAGGGGGTCGCAGGTTCGAATCCTGTTTTCCCGATCTGGCTAAACAGCTAAGAGGTAATCTTCTTAGCTGTTTTTTGTAGTCAAAATTTGATTTATTACTTTGTAACAAGCGGTACTAAAGCAGCCATTAATTAGTTTTTTGAAATAAAACAAACTTTTTTTGAAAAAAGTATTGCTTTTTATAGGATAACTTGATAATATAATATTCGTCGCTGATATGCGGGTATAGTTCAGTGGTAAAACCACAGCCTTCCAAGCTGTTGTCGCGAGTTCGATTCTCGTTACCCGCTTTTAATTAATTTAATATGGCCCGTTAGTCAAGTGGTTAAGACACCAGCCTTTCACGCTGGTATCGTGGGTTCAAATCCCGCACGGGTCACTTTTGGAGGATTAGCTCAGTTGGGAGAGCATCTGCCTTACAAGCAGGGGGTCACAGGTTCGAGCCCTGTATCCTCCATTGAACAATTTTAATAGTTGTTCAACATTTTAATATAATTGGGCTATAGCCAAGCGGTAAGGCAACGGTTTTTGGTACCGTCATGCGCTGGTTCGAATCCAGCTAGCCCAATTAGCCTAAAACAGTGAGTAAAATTACTCTCTGTTTTTTATTAGAAAAAATAGGATATCTGTCAACTGGTATGGTTGACTAAAAATACTTCCTACGAAAATGTAGGGGTATTTTTTTTATGAAAAAATACAATCAATTCTAAAAAAGAAAAATTTTTGATTTTGCGATTGATGCCTTCTAAAGGACCATTAGAGTATTCAAATTTAGCGCTATTTAAGACATATTTTCTGTTTTGACGAAGGGTTTGAATAGCGGTATCCATTTCTGTATTGGTTTTTTGATAGTCTAAGATGGTTGACTCTAGTAATTCACTATTGCGCTCGTTTAGGGCTTTCGTGATATCTTGGTAAGTTTGGTATACTTCAGCGAACTTGGAAAATTTACTAGTAATGAGATCAACAGCATTTTGGCGAGTCATATATTGTTTAACGCCGCGAAGAAAAACTACTTCTTCAGGGTGAAGATCTTCAGCTTTTTTATGGAATAGCTTCCAATGTGACTTCATAATTTTATATTCTCGGCTCTGTTTATCGAGTTGTTTTAGGATAGAGATACGACAATTGTCCAAAGCACGACCAGCTAATTGTACAAGGTGGAAGCGATCAATAATGATATTGGCATTAGGGAAAAGGCGATAGATAAAGCTTTGATATTGAGTATTTAAATCAATTACAACTGATTGAACGCATTCGCGTTCGGCTTTTGAATAACGACTTTCAAAATAATCAATAATGGTAGGTGATAGACGATCCTGTAACTTTGTGACAATTTGGTGGGTTTCAGCGTCACAACAGATAAAGACTTAGTTGAACGAAACTCGTCAAAACATAGATGCTTAGGCAACTTAGCCACACGATAGTGTGGTTCCATGCGCTCTAAAATTGTTCGACGAACGCTGCTAGGAGAACAGTGACACATTTCAGCAATCAGCTGACCAGATAGTCCTTTACGAGCTAAAAGCATGATTTGATTTTTGAGATCACTGGATAAGGTTTGATTTTCTTTGGTTAAATTAGTAATAGCACCAAAAGTAGTATGGCATGATTTACATTTATAGCGTTGTTTACGAAGCTCTAGTTCATATCTTCTCCCGTTTAACCTTGCCAGTCGTACATGAGTTTTGGGAAAGCCATCCTTATTAACTGTGGGAAAGCCACAGTTACGACAACGATTAATCGGATAAGAAAGAGTAGCTGTTATTAGCGTTATATACTCTTTAACAGAATCATTGTTGTGTTCAGCTTCTTCAACAGAAATAATTTTAATATTTTTATCTTTAATTCCAAGAATATTTAGGATAGAATCATTATGGGACATTTGTTTAACCTTCTTTCATGATTTTTGTGGTGAATTGATTGTATAACGAGGGGACAGCAAATGTCCTCTTTTTTGTATAAAAAAATCTGGCATGGAATCTCTCTCCATACCAGAAAGTGTATACCC
>NZ_JAJGUA010000044.1:48353-151749 GCF_020784695.1 Limosilactobacillus secundus | reverse complement strand
TTGTACTTTGAAAACTAAATACTATCTAATTTCTTTATTAACAAAACAATAAACCGAGAACACCGCGTTATTTGAGTTTTAATTAACGAATTATAATCGCTAACTCAATTAATCAGACAATCATTGATTGTTTAGGTTAAGTTATGAAGGGCGCATGGTGAATGCCTTGGTACTAGGAGCCGATGAAGGACGGGACTAACACCGATATGCTTCGGGGAGCGGTAAGTACGCTTTGATCCGGAGATTTCCGAATGGGGCAACCCAATCAGCTTAGTCGCTGATTACTTGACTAGTGAATCCATAGCTAGCAAGAGGTAGACGCAGTGAACTGAAACATCTTAGTAGCTGCAGGAAGAGAAAGAAACATCGATTCCCTGAGTAGCGGCGAGCGAAAAGGGAAGAGCCCAAACCAACAAGCTTGCTTGTTGGGGTTGTAGGACTGAACATTAGAGTTACCAAAGTGCGACGTAGTCGCAACAGTTGGGAAGCTGTGCCATAGAGGGTGAGAGCCCCGTAGACGAAACGTCACACTCTCTGTTCAGGATCCTGAGTACGGCGGGACACGTGAAACCCCGTCGGAACCCGCGAGGACCATCTCGCAAGGCTAAATACTCCCTAGTGACCGATAGTGAACCAGTACCGTGAGGGAAAGGTGAAAAGCACCCCGGAAGGGGAGTGAAATAGTTCCTGAAACCATGTGCCTACAAGCTGTCGGAGCCCGTTAATGGGTGACGGCGTGCCTCTTGCAGAATGAACCGGCGAGTTACGATTGCATGCAAGGTTAAGGTGGAAAAACCGGAGCCGTAGCGAAAGCGAGTCTTAAATGGGCGTAAGAAGTATGTAGTTGTAGACCCGAAACCAGGTGACCTACCCATGTCCAGGTTGAAGGTGCGGTAAAGCGCACTGGAGGACCGAACCCGTGTCAGTTGAAAATGGCTGGGATGAGGTGTGGGTAGCGGTGAAATTCCAAACGAACTTGGAGATAGCTGGTTCTCTCCGAAATCTCTTTAGGGGGAGCCTTGAGGTAAAGAATCGTGGAGGTAGAGCTACTGTTTGGACAAGGGGCCCGTCATGGGTTACCAACTTCAGATAAACTCCGAATGCCATCGATTTATACTCAGGAGTCAGACGATGAGTGATAAGATCCACCGTCGAAAGGGGAACAGCCCAGATCACCAGTTAAGGTCCCTAAATATATGCTAAGTGGAAAAGGATGTGGAGTTGCATAGACAACTAGGATGTTGGCTTAGAAGCAGCCACCATTTAAAGAGTGCGTAATAGCTCACTAGTCGAGTGATCCTGCGCCGAAAATGTACCGGGGCTAAGCATATTACCGAAACTGTGGATGTGCACTACGTGCACGTGATAGGAGAGCGTTCTAAGGGCGGCGAAGTCAGACCGTGAGGACTGGTGGAGCGCTTAGAAGTGAGAATGCCGGTATGAGTAGCGAAAGACAGGTGAGAATCCTGTCCACCGAATGACTAAGGTTTCCTGGGGAAGGCTCGTCCTCCCAGGGTAAGTCGGGACCTAAGCCGAGGCCGAGAGGCGTAGGCGATGGATAACAGGTTGAGATTCCTGTACCAGTTAACTGCGTTTGACGATGGAGGGACGCAGGAGGCTAAGCAAACCGTACGACTGGAAGAGTACGGCCAAGCAGTAAGTCAGGATGTGAGTCAAATGTTTACATCCGTGTTGACAAGCTGTGATGGGGAGCGAAATTACAGTAGCGAAGTTGCCGATGTCACACTGCCGAGAAAAGCTTCTAAGGAGTAGTTAACTGCCCGTACCGCAAACCGACACAGGTAGTCGAGGAGAGAATCCTAAGGTGAGCGAGAGAACTCTCGTTAAGGAACTCGGCAAAATGACCCCGTAACTTCGGGAGAAGGGGTGCTGGCCGCAAGGCCAGCCGCAGTGAATAGGCCCAGGCGACTGTTTATCAAAAACACAGGTTTCTGCAAAATCGTAAGATGAAGTATAGGGGCTGACGCCTGCCCGGTGCTGGAAGGTTAAAAGGATGGGTTAGCTTCGGCGAAGCTCAGAATTGAAGCCCCAGTAAACGGCGGCCGTAACTATAACGGTCCTAAGGTAGCGAAATTCCTTGTCGGGTAAGTTCCGACCCGCACGAAAGGCGTAACGATCTGGGCGCTGTCTCAACGAGAGACTCGGTGAAATTGAAATCCCTGTGAAGATGCAGGGTACCCGCGACAGGACGGAAAGACCCCATGGAGCTTTACTGTAGCTTGATATTGAGTGTTTGTACTGCTTGTACAGGATAGGTAGGAGCCGTAGAAGTCGGGACGCTAGTTTCGACAGAGGCGCTGGTGGGATACTACCCTTGCAATATGACCACTCTAACCCGCAGCACTGAACGTGCTGGGAGACAGTGTCAGGTGGGCAGTTTGACTGGGGCGGTCGCCTCCTAAAAGGTAACGGAGGCGCCCAAAGGTTCGCTCAGTATGGTTGGAAATCATGCGCAGAGTGTAAAGGCACAAGCGAGCTTGACTGCGAGACAGACAGGTCGAGCAGGGACGAAAGTCGGGCTTAGTGATCCGGTGGTTCCGTATGGAAGGGCCATCGCTCAACGGATAAAAGCTACCCTGGGGATAACAGGCTTATCTCCCCCAAGAGTCCACATCGACGGGGAGGTTTGGCACCTCGATGTCGGCTCATCGCATCCTGGGGCTGTAGTCGGTCCCAAGGGTTGGGCTGTTCGCCCATTAAAGCGGTACGCGAGCTGGGTTCAGAACGTCGTGAGACAGTTCGGTCCCTATCCGTCGCGGGCGTAGGAAATTTGAGAGGACCTGTCCTTAGTACGAGAGGACCGGGATGGACATACCGCTGGTGTACCAGTTGTTCCGCCAGGAGCACCGCTGGGTAGCTATGTATGGACGAGATAAACGCTGAAAGCATCTAAGTGTGAAACTCGCCTCGAGATGAGATTTCCCATTTCCTTCGGGAAAGTAAGACCCCTCAGAGATGATGAGGTAGATAGGATGGAAGTGGAAGTGCCGTGAGGCATGGAGCGGACCATTACTAATCGGTCGAGGACTTAACCAAGGAGCGGTCAGGTTTATTGAAAGAGAAGAGATAGGATTTAGTTTTGAGAGCACAAGCTCTCGTCCGAAGGGACAAAGAGTGTGGTGATGATGGCTTGAAGGATACACCTGTACCCATGCCGAACACAGAAGTTAAGCTTCAACACGCCGAAAGTAGTTGGGGGATCGCTCCCTGCGAGGATAGGACGTTGCCACGCAAACTAGAACGTGGACCGGTTAAACGATTCGCGTCTTTTATTTAATAACAGTTTCTGGTATAATCAATTAGGAATTGTTATTATGCTGACTTAGCTCAGTTGGCAGAGCACGTCACTAGTAATGATGAGGTCGGAGGTTCGAATCCTCTAGTCAGCACTATAAAAACTTACAAGGTTTATTAGTCCTTGATATATCAACGTTTTACGAAGATGTATCAAGGATTATTTTTGTTTATTTAAGAATATCATGCACACAGCTATGCACACAGAAAAAGTGTGTGCATGAGCTTGCATCGAGAGATTGCCGAAACTATTGATTTAATAGGCTTTATAGCAGATTTTTTGTGTGCATTTATCTATTTTTGTTGGTGATGGCACAGATGCTCGAATAGTTGGTGTACCATTACCAACAAAAATAGGGGGCATTAAAGTATTGAAAGGAATGAATTAATTAAATGACCCTTGACTTTTTATCGCGTATTGAAAAAAAGATTTCCCTAGTAACAGGATTGTCAATCTTCGATATTATTTATGCAATTGACTTAATTGCAATTTTTATAGGTGCCAATAAATTTTCATTAAATTCAGAAATATTTAATTGGGGAGGATTAAACATAGGCGATTTATTTTATGATGTTGGAATGTTAATATATTCTAACAATGCGCCAATTATTGGCATAATATTTTGCGTTGTAATTGTACTTATGGCCCTTGGGGCTGATAATGATAAGATGACTAAAGTATTAGATTTATTGCCCAAAGAAGTTGAATATACTGATAATACGGTAGGTGGATATAATCCATATGTAGCTATAAAGAGACTACTTAATTTAATGTGGTTTATATATCATAATTTATGGATTGTTTTTTTGACATTAGTAATCTTAACTGGTAAATTTCAGTTATATATAACAAATATTAGCATGGAAAATAGTGAGGCTGTTTATTATTTGTTATTGATATTTAATTTTATTTATTTGCTATTCTTATTAGTAAAGCGATTATTTTATTATCGCATTCCTAGGTATCTCCATCACAAAAAAATCGACGACATAAATAATAAATCCCACTACTTGATAATTAATCAGTTTGAGTTTAAAGGTACTCATTATTATTTTGTTAAAGATTTATTGCTAGATAATCCCTTATTCTATTTTGCAAAAGAAGAAGATTTAGGATTTGCAAATAAAATGACTATAATCGTAAATAGTTCAAGCAACTTTGAGGAAATAAAGTATGAATTTGATGCTGAGATGAAGTATAGAGGCTTAGATAGGATTAGTAAATTGACAGCTGAATTGTCTACTTTCTTAAAACGTAATGATGATTTATCTTAGTCATTCCCGTCATATTAGTTTTTGGTTATATTTTCAGTATAAAAGGAAGTCCTGAGGCGATGAGGCAATATTGAATGCTTACAATATACTTAAGGCAACAATACTACTTTTTAAGTTTTGTAGTATTGTTGCCCCTTTTA
Source organism: Limosilactobacillus secundus (assembly GCF_020784695.1). NCBI lineage: Bacteria > Bacillati > Bacillota > Bacilli > Lactobacillales > Lactobacillaceae > Limosilactobacillus > Limosilactobacillus secundus. The sequence goes on along the minus strand of NZ_JAJGUA010000044.1, from coordinate 147,019 downwards.
ATTTTCTTCCATATTATCAGCAATAATATCAACAGTTAATTGATGATGATTTTCTGGGGTATAGAATTCTTGCTTTAATTCAGAAAGTGTTGTTGTATGTTCAACCATTTTTTGCTTATAAGCTGGTGTATCATCACTATGATCTAATGTCCAATAGGTGACATTATTACCATCAATTTGGTATTGAACATCACCATCAGAACCATAACCAACAGTTCTTCTCCCATTATCAGCAGTTGATAGTTCCATACTTGCAGTGTTATTGTCAGATACATCTAAAGTATTGAAGCCATTGGCTTTAGCATAGATAAGAACAGCTTCAGTCTTTTCATCAAGGTCAGTTGGGGCTGCTTGTTGACTGCTATTAGTGGTATCAGTATCTTTGTTCAAGCTAAACTTAGTAATTACTTTATCAATCTCACCTTTTTGGTTAGTATACTTATTTGCTAATTCTTGCTTTGTGTAGGTTTTGCTACCGTTCTTGTCACCCATACCAGAACCGTCAGTATTTTCGTCATATTTGACGGTTACATTGTCGTCATTGACACTAACATTAGTAGAATGCCCCATTGGAAATACTCCAAAGGTATAAGTATTACCATTCTTGGTAATCTTCATACCCTCATTATCACCAGTGCTTCTAGTGGTATTTGCTAATTTCGAAGCGCTAGTTTGGCTAAGCATTAGATATCCCATGACTCCATATTCGTTGTTATTGAACTTATAAGATTGGGGTTTAGATGAACTACTTGAAACTTTTTTAGTTGTTTTAACACTGCTAGAAGTGTTTTTGGTACTTGAAGATTGATTGCCGCAGGCGGCTAATGATAGTGCAATCATTACAGTGCTGGCAATAACAAGTCTTTTTTTCATAAATACTCCTCCAAATATTAAATAACATTATAGTTGTACTTAAATCATCATAATAGTTGTAGTCAAATAAGACAAGATAAAAAGCAGGTACTACGAAATTACGAAAATCGTAGTACCTGCTTTATTCAGGAATTATTACTCTTTGTCAAGGTTTATTAATCCTAAAACATTTTTTGAAACCTGTTCAGCTTGCTTTTCATCCATTGCATTTAATGCTTGCCAAAGTTTCTTTTGATAAAATCCCATTTCAGCTTCATAAGTTGAGCCATGCATTAGTTTATCCATACTTGTCTTAAGTACCTCCGCTATATATGATAGCGTCTTAGCACTGACATTATTAGCTGTTCCAACTTCCAAACGTGAAATATAGTTAATAGATAATCCAGTTTGGTTGGAAAGCTGTTCTTGTGTGATGCCAAGCTCATGACGCCTGGCTCTGATGTTAGCTCCTAGATTATTCATTTTGAAGCCCTCATTTCATTGTTTATTTCTAGGATATTGAAGAAATACTAATAAAATAAGGCACTGTACTTATTGTTTATATCAATTTATACGCATATATAATCACAAGTACAAAAATAATGTAATTATAGTGGTAAAAGGTGTTATAATTACTCCTGTATTAAGTTGATATATTCAAGAAAAAGTTACGTTGAATACATTATATCTACACTCAATGCAACGTAGCTTTTAGGAAAATTGTAGAATTATCAACGAATTAAATAAAAAAACACCTTCATTCTGAAGGCGGGGGAGTAATTAGTATGATGAAAGAACACATTAATTTCAACACTGTTGCTAAGGAACACAAGAAGCTATACAAATCAGGTAAGACATGGATGGCTGCCACATTAATGACAGTAGGACTTGCTGGTGGAGCAATGTTAGCAGGAACAACTACTGCTAACGCTGATGAAGTAACACCAGTTCAAAGTACAGGTACTATTCAAGCTGGTCAACAAGCAACTGATCCAGAACTTGCTAATGCACAATCAGATGCCCAAAAGCAACAATCAACTATTGATAGTGCTAATGCTCAATTAAAGGATCAACAAAACCAATTGAGTGAAGCGCAAGGTCAACAAAGTTCTGCTCAACAAGAACTTGATCAAGCTAAGCAAGCACAACAAGCTGCTACTCAAAATGATCCAGCAGTTAAGCAAGCTCAAGCAGATGTGAACCAAGCACAGCAACAAGTTGATAATCAACAACAAGTAATTAATGATGCGCAAACTGCACTAAACAACGATAGCCAAAACATCCAAAGTGCTACCAGTGCTGTAAGTCAAGCTAGTCAAGCAGTTGACCAAGCACGCCAAACTGCTACAGATGCCATTAACCAAGCTGCAGCACAACAAGCTAATGAAGCTCAAAATAAAATTGACCAGCTTGAAAGCCAAGGTAAGGCTCAAGCTAGTCAAAACTTAGATAATCAGATTAACAATGTTAGTGGTCAAGTAACAGACACACAAAATAATGTAAATAATACTAATTCAAAGATTAGTGACTTACAAGGTCAAGTAAAGGATTTGCAGGATCAAGAAAAGAATACTCAAACTGATCCTAATATTAAGACAGTGCCTAATGGGGTAATTGATACTTCCAAGAGTTTGTTGGAAAATGCTAGTCGGAATAATTTATGGATGAGTGCAGATAGAAGTCAAGACAATGGTAATATTATTCCACAAAATATTTATGTTTCACCAGATAACGATAAAACTGCACTAGATCCATACGCAAACATTGGCAATGCTAGTGGCTCACAATATGATAATTACTTTAATACTAATTTTGACTTAGTAAATCAAAATACTGGTATGACTGACGCACAAAAGCAAGAGTTAGCTATCCTTATGCTGAATGAAATTAACCATGCTCGTGAACAACGAGGTTTAAAGCCATTCACCATGAGTGAACAAAAGTATCAACAAGCACAAGTGCGAGCAAGTCAGCAAAGTGCTAATGGACTTGAACATAATGAAAATGACATTATTTCTGCTTTTGGGCGTGATCAATATGAATGTTTAGCATATATTCCTACTAATGGTGGAAGTAACATGCTTTCCTTGCTTTATAATGCTGCAGGAACACTTGGTAATATGTTGGATGCTGATGCATCTAGTGATTGGGGACATCGAGAAAACTTCCTCGAAGACACTGGTGATCTAAATTATGATGCAGCCTTTGGTTTCCACCTTACGGATGATGGCCAATACTACGTATTAACCTTTGATTATGATGGTCCTGCACGTAACAACACTCCAAATATGATGGATCGCATTGCACAATACCAAGCAATGGGGCCAATTACTGGTGATGCTAAGACTGTTGATAACAGTGCTAAGATTAACAATTTGAATAATCAAATCACTAACCTTCAAAACGCTTTATCCAGTCAACAATCACATTTGCAAGATTTAAATACCCAACTTCAAAACTTGCAAGCACAAAAAGCTAATGTTCAATTTGACTTGAACCAATTAAGTTCAGACCAACAAACTGAATACAATAATGCTAAGGAAACATTAGCTACAGTAAATGATTGGAAGCAAGGACAATTATCTAATCTTGATAGCAACAGTAATGTTCAAGACGCTTTGAACAAGTTAAGTTCGGCTAAGAACAATCTTGAAAGTGCAAAGCAAACTCAAAGTGAAGATGAAGCTAAGTTACAACAAGCCAAGGATGGTTTAGCAAGTTTGAACCAAGTATTAGCTACCAAGAAATCTACTCTTGATAATGCAGAACAAACAGCTAATGCAAGTGCTAATCAAGCAGTAAAAGATGCACAAGCCAAGTTAGACACTATTAATGGTAAGATTGCTGATCTGCAAAATGCTATTGAAGCTACAAAGTCAACTATCAGTAATGCTCAAGCACAACTTGATAAGGACAATCAAAAGATTGCTGACATCAAGAACGGTTCACATACTACTAAGCCTGATACTGGTAAAGATGAAGGTAACAAGGGTACTACAACCCCAACAGATCCAAACAAGGATGATAACAAGGGTAGTGAAACTACTAACCCAACCAATCCTGTTAAGCCAGATGATGGTAAGAAAGATGATAATCAAGGTACTACTCCAGTTGAACCATCTAAGCCAAGCGATGGTAATAAGAATAATGTAACACCATCTGATCCAAATAAGGATAATAAGGGTAGTGAAACTACCAATCCTACTACACCATCTAACCCAACAACTCCTGCACAACCAGATACAGGTAATGCAAGCATTAGTGGTCAAGCTGGTCACAAGCCTGCCACATCAGATAAAGGTAGTGAAGTATCTGATAACAATACTACTAAGCCAACCATTGTATTACCAACTACTGATAAAGAAAATGGTTCAGCAGTTTCTGGTGCACAAGGACAAAATACAACTATGACTCGTGAACAATATAAAGCGCAACAAGCTAAATTGCCACAAACAGGTAATAATGACAGTAAAGCAGTGATTGCACTAGGAATATTAGCTGGTATGTTTGGCTTTGGATTGGTTACTAAAGGCAAAAGGGAATTTTAATTAGACTAATGAAGTATTAGGCTTAATATACTTACTTATTCTTTCTTAAAATAGAGCAATGAGATGTTGAATTATGTGTTCTTTCGCTACATCTCATTGCTTTTATTTAATACAAGTTTTCAGTAAGGTGGATAACTAGTAATGAATAAAATTAGTGAAAAAATTAACTATTAAAAATACTGATAAGATAGATGTTCCAGTTACAGAGTTAGAAAATAAAAATATATCAATATTTGATATGGTTAGTAGTCAACAGATTAAAATTGATGATTGTGCTCATAAACCTAAAAAAGGTTAAAAATATTACTGCTTTATGTGTTCACGCTAAAAAATTTTTTTGAATAAATCTTTTTTAATTAGAATAAGTTTGTTGAGGTGAATAACTTTAACAAAAAATTTAAAAAAGGATAGGTAAGATAAATGTTACGAAAACATTTCCACGAAACCTATATGGTTTCATTAATCCAATTCTTAAAGAATTGGGAATATCTGTTAGCTATGAACGACAAAGCAAAAAAGACAATCACTCTTAAGCGAGGTAACAAAATTGTTGCTACCGTATTTACTCCTTATACTTTTGAAAAAACTGATGCCGAGATTGAGAAGTTGGAAGCAACTCATCAAGCAGACCAGTTTAAGATTAAGAATTTAAGAAAAGAAAATGAAATTCTTAAAGCTCGTCTTGAATTGTTAGAAAAATTAAATAGAACTAACAACGATCCATTTGAATAAACAAAAACACTTAGCGACTGAGATTGCTAAGTGTTTTTTGTTGCTACTAATTTTCTTGTGCTTTACGGTTATTTTCCATTTCATGGAAGCAGAAATTGATTCCTTTAGCATAATCAATACCTGTACGATCAAAAACATTGTCAGTCAAAGGATAGCCATAATAAATACATAGGTTTTCGATTGTATCCATGCTATTTCCTAAGATTCTAAATGAATCAGCTAAATCAATAATCGTTTTATTTGCTAAGTTAATACCTTGCTTTTCTAAAAAGGAAGTTGAGCCATAGAAGGTTATAAGCGTCTCTGAGCTATCAAATATCTTTTGGATCTCTTTCCTCGACTCTTCAAATAGAGGCTCCTTAATGAGGCTCTCCGGCATGATGCCGTTGATGTTACTATCCCAGTAATCCACCTGTTTAGTATCAAATTTACGATTGAATAATACTTGGTTATTAGGATCAATAATTGTTAGGCGGATTATTTCATCTAAAGAGGCAGGACCAGTAAGATCAATCCAATAGATTAGTTCTTTATTCTTCATTTTAATCACCTCGACTGGCATTGTAACTCTGATGATTAGTAGAAAGCTGCTTCATTTTGATTTGTTTTTTTATCCTATAAAGAGTTGATTTTGACAAATGAAATTTTAATTGCGTTTCACCATAAGTATGGGCTTGAAGATACTTATATGCTTGCCGGTATAAGGGTGTGATAACACGTTTGTTGCGACCGCCAGTATTTAAGGTAGCTTGATACTTCTTCTGTTTGATGGCTTTAGAAATATTTTGACTACGAAGATAATCAAGATAGTTAAGGTGAGCTAATTGAGAAGCAAGTATCCAATTACTAGAATCACTATCATCACTTAAATCCATATCACTAGACTCAATTATTAAGCCTTTATCTTCAACAATATACATAAGACAGCAAAGTTCTCGAACATTACTATAAAGACATGTTAGGGTAGGGACTACTAGAACATCCCCTTCTTGTGCAATAGTATTAAGAAATTTACGAAGCTGATATCGGTCTTTATTATTTTTTCTAAATACATCAGCAAAACAATTTTCGTGAGGAACTCCCATACTCAGAAGGATGGTAGCTTGATACTTGAAACTGTCCTCTTTACTGATTTTATCTTTTAAAAATCCTGAAACATAACCATATTTAGTCATGGTGATTGTCACTCCTTTTTTATTAGGTAGTGGTAATCTAATAAAAAAACTGTCCAGCTTCATTTGAAGTTGGACAATGGTGGGAGGAATAAGGCATGAAAAATAATATCAAGGGTTGATGATAAAGAGTATATTATTTTGCTACTGCTCTTAGTTAAAAGTGCAGTTTTTGGTGCAATTTTGATGAAATAGGGTGACACTTAAGTCGATAAATTAACACCAATTTCTTAAACAAAAATTAGGCATGAATTCTTAATATTAAAATAGTGCAGGAAAATGATGCGTATTCAACACTTTTAATTGCACCATACTTAATCCTTACTGGCAGTAAGAATTAGAGTGGATTTTCTTGGCAAAATAATGGAATTTAGTGCAACTAAGTGAAATTACTATAAACATTGTCATATCAAGGTTAAGAAGCTAAAAGTGTAAAAGTGCAATTTCCTTGAGAACTCATCTTATATTGATAAATTTTAAGAGAAAATAAAGAGTAAATAGATAATTAATAGTGTTAATAGTAATAATTAAAGTAATATATATTGATTCTGATTTAATATTTGCACTTTTACACTTTTGATAAGAAGTGATAAGTCAATCTTTAATCTTCACAATAACAAAACCGCCAATAAAAAAAGGTTAATGAGATTGCTCGTCATCATTGATCTGTTTTTTGATTCTTTGAAGTGTAGAAATAGAAATATTGAAAGCCTTAGAAGTATCTTTATAGGTATGATCTAAAAGGTAGCTATAAGCTGCTTTGTAGTGAGGAGTGATTAATCTTTTTGGACGCCCTTCATGGTAATTTTTCTTATGCAATCTAGCATATCGTTTACCTTCTTGCGTTCTATCAACGATCATATCCCTTTCCATTTCCGCAACTGCCAAAAGGATAGTTTTAACCAATCTACCAATGGTGCTGTTTTCAAGTAAACCTATATTTAATACATTGAATTTAACCCCTTTGTTCATTAATGGATCAAGAACATTGAGTGCTTCTCTTGTGTTCCTTGCTAATCGATCTAATTTGGTAACGGTAATAGTGTCACCAGGCTTTACTAATTTTATTAGCTTGTCAAATTGTGGCCTGCTAGTAGTAGTTCCAGTGAATTTCTCTGCCAATATTTTATCTGCGCCAGCACTCTTTAATTGATTAATTTGATCAGCTAACGATTGTCCCTTAGTAGAGACCCTTGCATAACCAAACTGTGTCATTTTTTATCACTACTTTCTGATTAAAGTTGATGAACACAGTTTAACTCCGCTGTTAGTAGATCTAAAGTCTTATCCAGAAACTTAAAAGTTGATGAATAATTACCATTTATTTAAAAATCTGGCGAATAAAAAAACCGTTCTTCGGGCTAGAAGAACGGAAATATTATCTTAAGAAAAATTTAATAATTTTGTTTATGTTAACTCATTTGTTTTTCTTATTCAAAAAAAGTATCAACGTAATAACAGCTTGAAATCAGCTTTTATAGCACTTTTTAAAGATATAATAATAATTAACTTTAATTATTATTATATCTTTAATAGGGTAGATTGTCAATCAGAGGCTATTTACTTTTTTTAAATTAGAGGTATTATAATAAATAATAATTAATTAATAAATAATTAATTATTATTTAAACTAAAAAAGTTTTCATGTTACCACTGGCTAGTGAAACAGAAAACTTTAACCTTAACCTTAACCTTAATTTTAACTATTCTTAACAGTCAAAACTGAAAATAATATATAAATATATTCACTACCAATGCATATATTTATATACACTATTATTATAACCTTTATTCTAAATAAAGGCAAGTTTAGTATACCCTTTTTCAGTTTTACTGTTTTGAAAAACTTGGAAAGGGGTATTTTCTTTTGGTAAAAATTAAAAAGAAAAATGGGATTATGTATTGGCCTAGTACGCCTAAGTTTCTCTTAATGGCAGAACAGCTGCATTTAACGCCAGATTTTAATCATCGACCAGAAACTATGGATGAAGAGCACGAAAATATTAAGTTACTGCCTCCACAGTTACTATCATCTTTGGTTGCGACAGGACCGTATGAAGGTTATCAAAAGGAACGGCTTAATTTTACCAACAATGGTATTTACCAATATATAAAGTGCATAGCACGTAATGTAGCTCAAATTGATGTCCACTCGTTACTACCAACTATGGCTTATCAATTAGGATTATTGGATGAGGGGCATAAAAAATTATTTTTGGAAAAAAAGGAAATTGAGGCGGATACTCATTATCCTAAAAATAAACGATTGGTTGCAAAAAGAAGAAGAATAAAGCTTCAACTAAATAAGTATTGCTCAACAATTGGCGAAACGAAAGTAGAACACAGCATTAATCGTTTTAAGGCTATGTATAGTGGAATGAATATGGTCTTCGATATGCTGAATTATTGGGGACTATCCAATGTAATCAATTGTGTTAACGATGGATTTATTGTTACTAACTTTAACGAAGAGAAATTTGAGCAATTTAAAGAAAAGTATAGCAAGAAAATTAAGTATCTAACATTTTCAATTAAGCAATATGATTATTGTCTTGTAAAAAATGATTTGGAATACCTTCTTATCAATAACGATGGGGATTACAAATGTCGTAATCGTCAATTTGGGCAAAATAGTGTTTACGAATTGTTGACAGGCAAATCGCTTAAGTATGAAACGGTTAGTTTTGATGGAAAAGCATTGTTGGAAGCGGAACGTATTGAAAAAGAGGCTATGGAAGTATGCAAGAATTTATTTTTGAAAACCAATCATTAAACGGAAATGTCAAACCTATGAAAAAGATTTCCAAAAAATTGGATGAAATATTAGAAGATGCAGGTTTTTTAGACGTTAACAGTAAGACATTTAACATGCATTACTATACTTTTTCAATTGATAAAAAAAGCAGTAAGAATGTTAAGCCTTACATTAATGAATTTACAAAAACATCATTACTTAATCAAGTTTTTATGTCTAAAACTAAGATTGATGATCGAATTAACCTGTTTGGACAAACTATAGTTGCAATTGAAATTGATGATATTGATGAGTTCTTAAAAAAACATCCCAACTATACTTTAGCTAATTTAATACCAGTTACAATCGAATCTATTAATGGAGATAAGATTGATGAATGGTTAGATAATTTTATTGAGAACAATAAAATTAACTTAGTTAAAAACATTTACTTTTATAATGAATTGGCAATGGTATTGCAGATATGGGCTGTTGAACATGATATGGATGCTAATAATTTAGTGAAGCAACTCTATAATGCTGTGAAATATAACACGTTGAGGAAGCAAATTATTGCTGAAAAAGTGTATAACGATCCTCAAACAATTCTTGTGGGTAATCAGCTTATGGCACTGAATGAGAACCATATTTATACTGCAGAACCAACTGTTATCAATAATGTTATTGATAGATATTTGCCTAGGGCAAAGTTTGATAATATTATGAATGCTCGGAAAAATGTCCATGCGCAATTATTAAATTCAAGGTTTAAAAATGAAGTATTAGATGATGGTTTTAAATCACAAAATCAATCCATCATGATTAAACCGAATGGTAATATCCAAATTTCATCGCCATTAGTAGGAAAAATGGAAAACCATGTCAATGTTGATTACGTTGACATGGAGAAGAATTCAGAATTGAAAAATAGTGAAGAATATAAACAAGTAATCCAATTTCTAACTCATATTAGCGGTGGTAAATTAGAACAAATATTATATATGCTTGGTTTTATTCCATTGCAAAACACGGGTATTGTAGCTAAAGCACGGAGTTTCTTCATCCTATTAGGAGTTCCTGGCGCTGGTAAAACTGTCTTGGCTAGTTTGTTGGAGAAAATTTTTAATAATCCAGAAAGCAGTTCTTCATGTATCTTGGTCTCGGAACCCAATGTAAATAAGGCATTAACTGATCCTAATCTAATTGATGCCAATGATGTCAAAAAAGGACAGCTTACGTTATGGTTTGACGATTATCAAACCAATTCACAAAGTAATGCTATTTCCTATAAAACTGGGACTACTATTAACGGGATCACGAGTGGTAAGAGGGTGTCTGGAGCAGCCAAGTTCAAACAGTACCATGATGTGAAGTTACCATCATTAATTGTGATTGCCACTAACGTGTTGCCACAGATTCGCCAGTTAGGAACGGCAGATCGAGTGTTTGTGTTTAACTGCAATAACAAGTTATATGATGATGTTGAAATTCCTGATGAAGATATTGCAACTTGGCTTAATAATCAAAAAGTTCAAGAAGTGATATTCTCCTTAATTATCAAGTATGCGTCTAAACTTGTGACGATGAGCAAACAAGATTTGGACTTGATTTTCAGTGAAGAGAATTCTGCTCAGAATAGTCTATCTAACATTAATTCATCGCTTTTAGAGTTTCTTGAAGCTCAACATATTACATGTCCTTTTGATCTAATTGGAATGGGGACAAGTACCTTATTTGAAACTTACAAGGATCATACTCATATGGTTGCCGCGTCATATCGTACATTTAAAGATCAGATAAAATCATTGGGGCTTGATTTTCAGAGGAAGCATTTTAAGGGAAACTATTATAGTAACGTTATTGTATCAGGCAATAAGGTTCTTGATAACAGAAAAATGAAAGATATGTTCACGAGATATGACGCCTTACCAGATAAATTATTCAACTATAAAACGTCTTCTGATATGTATACGTTACAACATTGGCATGAAAATTTTGCAATTTACAGAGAAGAACAAAGTAAAAATAAACAAATTTCTAAACTCTTTGTTCCTTTTAATTTTAATGAATAATGTTAGGAGAAAAAATAATGGAATATCAAGCAATTAATGTTAAACAAGAATTCTTTTTAAAATATTTTGTCAAGGTAAATGAGATGGGTAATGCTAAACAGTTACCAATTAATGTGATTAATGATGATCACTATATTGTTGGTATGTATTACCCCATTAATGCCAGCGATAAATTAAATAAAAATATTGATGAATTGATTAGAGAAATTCGAAAACTAGAAAACTATCGAAACCATAAGAGAACTAGGAAATAAAAGTATTAAAAATAAACAGGAAAATAAGAATTAATAATGATCTGCGTTACACAGAGTTATAATCCAAATCATAAGGAGGAGGCTGTTATTTATGTTTGGAAAAGAAATTTTAAATGGGAAACAGCTGTGTGAAAAACTTGGAATTAGTACAACAATTTTATATCAATTAATAGACAATGGTATGCCATATCATCAGTTAACAACAAATAGTAAGAAGTATTATATTATTGATGAAATTGAGCAATGGCTGTTACAAGCAGGCTATCATGCACATACCGTATGGGTAAAAGATTAAGTTTATTTTTTTTACAAAGCTATGGAAAGTTTATGAACTTTTCATTGCTTTTTTATCAAGGAAGCTGAGGATATTAAAATGATTAAGAAAATGACGACTGGAAGACATAAAGGAGAGTACCAAGTACGTATTCAGCCTATTAATAAAATCACCGGTAAAAGGGAAAACTGGCCAGTAGATTATGCTTCTAATCGTTCGACTGCTAAGGCATTAGAAAGACAGATGTGGGCGGACTATGAAGAAGGAATGCAGCTAGCGGATGGCAATGCAGTCTTTGCAGAGGAATTTCGAAAGTATATCAACCGCAAGAAAAATACTATTTCACCTGTTACGTATCGTGACTGGAATAATTCAGCTAATGAATTTGAAAAGTATTTTAAGAATACCAAGATTAAAGATGTTAGTGAACGATTAGTTGAACAGTTTGCTCGTGATTTTATTCATAAGCATAAAGCAACAGTTGGACGTGCAACGGTAATTGATCATCGTTTAACTCATATGAGAAGTTTCTTTAATGAATTAATTGGTAAGGTAGTAAAAGAAAATCCAGTACCCGAACAGTATTTGGATAAGTTCTTTCGTAAGAACGAATTCAGTGTTAGAAAACAACGATACCTATTTACAACTTCTGAACTTGAATTAATTAAAAAGCAGATTCAAGGTGCTCTAAATCATACTACAATAGATAAGTGGGGAACACGTTTAGCACTTTGGATCGATCTGGAAACAGGAATGCGCCCAGGCGAGATTCAAGCTTTGAAATTTAATAATCTTATCACAGAAGATGGGTATACTACTTTCAAAATTAATGATAGTTGGTCAGATTACGCTCGTAAATTTAACGGTACCCTTAAAGCGCGTCCAAAAGGATATTCGCGATGTTGTTTACCAATTTCGCAAGAATTAATTGACTTTATTGATACTTATAAAAAGGAACAAAAGAAATTTTTGAAATACCATGGATTGACTAATCCTAAAGGCTTAATCTTTCTAAACCTTCATGATTATAAGACATGTGCGAATAATATACCTATCACACAAAAAAGCATGAATGAAATGTTAAAGAAGATTTGTGGTGAGTTGAATATTAGTGGTAATGGATCGCAATTATCGATGTATTCTTTCCGACACACACTATGTACTAAATTAGCAAATAAACCAGGGATATCCTACCCTTGGGCAGCTGAAAGGATGGGAAATAGTCTTTCGATTTTCATGCGAGTATACGTTAAGGCTGACCGGGATGTAAATCAGAAAATGATGGATAATTGGATGGCATAAAAAAGGAGGCCCCAAAGCCTCTTTTTTATGTTGATTTATATAAGTAACGTATAAAAGATTGTAAAATAGTTTACAATGGTATAGAAGATTTTTAATTTTATTGATCCAGGAAGTAAGCACATGAATGAAGACAAAAATATAGAATACAAGAGCACACTAACTAATAAACTTAAAAGAGAGATTGTTAGTTTCTTAAATACTGATGGTGGCACGATATATCTTGGTGTTGACGATGAAACAAGGGAACCTTTAGAGATAACTGAAGAACAGAAGCATGAATGGGAAGAAAAACTAAACCGTTGGTACACCAATGCCTTTTATCCAACTCCGTTCAGTTTAATTGATATTCGACCTAATGATGAAGTGTTTACGATAAAAGTGAAAGCAGGAAGGCACAAACCATATGCAATAGCTAATCAAGGTTTTGATTCTGATGGTGTTTATATTAGGTTTGGAAGTTCTGCAGTTAAAGCAACAAATGAGCAAATAAAACGAATGCTTCAACAGAATAATGGGAATGATGAGTTTGATTCTGAAAAATCAGAAAATCAAGATTTATCATTCGAAGAATTACAAAAAAGGGCAAAACTGAAAGAAGTAGATTTTAGTATAAAGGCTTTACATATGCTAAAAACACCTAATGTTTATAATAATGCAGCTTTCCTAGTTAGTGATCAAAATACAACTACTACAAAGGTTGCAATTTATCAGGGCAATCATGTTATGGAGTTTAAAGACAAAAGAGAAATAACAGGTGCTCTAACTTCTCAGATAGATGAATTACTCTATTACATTAATTTAAATAATAGAACCAGAATAGAAATTGACGGAGATCCACAACGCCATGAAATAAAAGATTATCCAGGTGCTGCTATACGTGAAGCAGTAGTTAATGCTTTTGCACATAGGGACTATTTATTACATTCTACTGTAAAGGTAGAAATTTTTGATAATAGAATGGAAATCCTTTCGCCAGGTGGAATTCCAGATGGACTAACATTAGAGGAAGTTAAAGATGGTATGACTGCTGTTCGTAATCCTCAATTAGTTCATATTTTAGATAAATTGAAATACATCGAAAACTATGGGACAGGTATTCGTAGAATGTATGAAGCATACCGCAATACTGAAAAACACCCTAGCTTTGATGTTAGGCCAAATTCTTTCAAGGTCATATTGCCAAATATTAATTGGGATAAAGATGAAATATCTCAACCTCAACCTAATTCTCAAAAATTACTAGGTGTAGATTCGCAATCTGTAATGTATATTTTAAATACGTATGGAAGTCAAACGAGAAAGAGCATTCAAGAAAGATTAAATACTTCTGCATACCACGTACGTAATTTATTAAAGCAATTAATTCAAGAAGGTAAAGTTAGACAAGTCGGTAAGTCTGTCAATACTAAATATGAAAGCGTCAAAAAGCGTTAAAAAGCGTTAAAAAGCGTTAAAAAGCGTCAAAAATTTATATGGAATTAATCATAGATAGTCAATCGTTATTAAATGAATGCTGATGGGGTTGGAAAGTATTTGAGTTAAAAGACTAATTTGCTGAATGTATATTGAATCGGTCTAATTTAAAAGTCATTGGTACAAAACCAGCTAATTTTACATTGAGAAAACGATTATTACACTGAAAATAGTAAGGGGAAATTTAAAAGTGGTAGAGAAAAATGATAATAAACAGGATTCATCTAGTAATAAACTTCATGACAATTTCCCTGATATATTAGATCAGAGTTTGAAGGAGGATTATGAAGTTTTAGAATTCCTAAAAGATAAATAGCAATAGAATGTTTAATTTCTTTTGGTATAGAATGCACATAATTAAACATACTGAATTAAAATTTCTTACCCTGAGCGTTGATGTATCAGGAGTTATATGAATTTAATCGTTACTTTCTGCTATTATTCGTAGGCATAAAAATCTTGATCATTTATAGTAAAATGATCAAGATACTAAGCCAGTGATTAAGATAAGGGTTTGACTAAAATTAAGTAATTTGACTATCAAACACTGAATCATTTGAACTATTCAAGTGATTTAGTAAATAAAATGAATCAAATTTATAATTTAAGAGGTAAAACCGATAGCTATGAGACTGATTATAGGGACACGTTGGACTGCTTAGTAGAAGTAACTAAAATTCAAAGTACTAGTTCATCAAACCGAATTGAAGGTATTTATACAACAGATGAACGAATGAACAAAACATGCACACAACTAGACACACGAAATCTAAATTGATTGGCTTAATTGTTGATATATCAATGCCTATGCAATTTAACCTCTGAGCTTCTAGTCAGCATTATTAAAACTTACAAGGTTTATTAGTCCTTGATATATCAACGTTTTGCGACGATGTATCAAGGACTATTTTTGTTTATTTAAGAATATCATGCACACGAAAAAAACGTGTGCACGAACTTACGTCGAGAGATTGCTGAAACTATTGAGTTAATAGGCGTTATAAAAGATTTTTTGTGTGCAAGTCATGATTTGAAACATTTAATATAAAAGAGAAAAAACATGGTTTCAACAATCGCTGAAATCATGTTTAGTTAAATTAGCATTAAATTTTACTCAGCGATATCTATCATAAATAACTTTAGTTACTTTTGCCAATCTGCGACGACTACTTTTCCAATCATATGCCCATTTTCAACAAGACTGTGAGCTTCTCTAAGATTATTGGCATTTATTGGGGAAAGTGATTGTGTTAAAGTGCATTGCAATTCGCTATTATCAATTGAAGTTGCTATTTTATTAAGAATCTCGTGCTGTGATTGCATATCTGGTGTATGATAATAAGATTTTGTGTACATCCATTCCCAAGCGAATATAGCCTTTTTAGGTGTTAATAATCGTAAATTAATAGGTCGTCTATTTTCGGTAATAGATGCGATGGCACCCTCTGGCTTAATTAATTCGCACATTTCTTTCCAATGGCTATCAATATCTTTTAATTCCAAAATGTAATCAACATATTTATAGCCAAGTTTATGAACTTCATTTACTAGATTCTTTCGGTGATTTACTACATCTGCAGCTCCATGAGATTTTACCCAGTTAATACTTTCAGGTCGAGAAGCTGTGGCAATAACTGTTAGTCCAGCATTAGATGCTAATTGTGTTGCAACCGATCCTACACCTCCAGCCCCATTAATAATAAGAATTGTTTTACCTTCGTTGGTTTTTTTATCTTGAGATAGGGATAATTGTTCAAATAATGCTTCATAAGCAGTCAGGGAAGTTAATGGCATTGCAGCTGTTTGGGCATCCGTCAATGATTTAGGTGCATTTCCGACAATTCGTTCATCTACTAACTGATACTCACTATTACTTCCTGACCGTTTAAATGAACCAGCATAATAAACACGATCACCTGGTGAAAAAAGTGATACCTTGCTACCAACTTTTTCAACAATTCCACAAGCATCCCAGCCAATAATTTTTGGCTTTGAAAGTTTCCCGTGTCCACTTCTTCGTACGCCAACATCAACAGGATTAACTGAGACGGCATTAACTTTTACTAATAAATCGTGTCCCTTAGGTGTTGGCTTTGGTGTCTCAAATTCAAATAAACTTTTTGGATTTTTAATATCCAAATGTTCGCTAAAGCCAATTGCTTTCATAATTAATTCCTCTTTTCTTTCTTTTATACTTATAAAGAGTAAGTGAAAGAGAAAATTAAACAAGAAGAGAATTTAAAATTTCTATGTAACAAATTTTTCCCTAATAGTGGTAAGAGGAAATATCGTGTATTATAGAAATTAGGATTCAAAAATAAATAGGGAGGAGCATGACTTTGAAAAGACATATTTATAATTGTAGTGATGGTTGCTCAGTCGAGAGTACTTTACAAATTATTTCGGGTAAATGGAAAAGTGTAATCATATATCATTTAATAAAAAATAAAGTATGTCGTTTCAGCGAATTACAAAAACGGATGCCAAATTGTTCTAGGCGAATGTTGTCTTTACAACTTAGCGAACTAGAAAAAGATAAGATTATTGAAAAGAAAATATATCCAGTCATTCCTCCTAAAACAGAATACAAATTAACCCGTTTTGGGCAAACGTTAACCCCACTTATCATTGAAATGGAGAAATGGGGAAGAACATATAACACTATAAATTTAGAAGAAAATTAAAAAATAATGTGAACTTTTATTGATTTCTAATTATAGCTATGATAAGATTTTACTCTTAATTAAGACGAAAGCGAGAACAGATTAATGTCATTTACTACTAATGTACACGTAAATATTATTATTATTCGGATCATTAATTAGATGATGCGAATAATTAGTGCTGTTCGCATCACCATACTAGGGATGTGAACAGTAATAGTGGTAGAGACATTTCTGTCGGCCAGCTGACTGTTCAACAGTTAGCTGGTTTTTTTTATTGAAGGGATGTGGAAAAAATGGAAAGTGAAATTAAGACTAGAAGTGATAATAGATCGTAAATTAAACTGAAATGAGAGGTAAATACTATGGATAGTACAGTAACTAACACCCCGCAGACAAACAGCAAGCTTAATGTAAAACTTGATCCTGTCAAGACAGTAATTTTGGCTTCGATGATGG
The DNA here is from genome assembly GCF_020784695.1 of Limosilactobacillus secundus. Classification (NCBI taxonomy): domain Bacteria; kingdom Bacillati; phylum Bacillota; class Bacilli; order Lactobacillales; family Lactobacillaceae; genus Limosilactobacillus; species Limosilactobacillus secundus. The sequence goes on along the minus strand of NZ_JAJGUA010000044.1, from coordinate 129,484 downwards.
GAACGGCAATTGAGTTTTTCGATTTTTACGCTTACGGGACTGCATCTGCTGCCTATTTTCCCAAAATTTTCTTTCCGCAAATGACCCCTTTACTCGCAACACTTTTAAGTTTGTTGACTTTTGGAGTAGCCTTTGTAGCACGCCCGGTAGGTTCCTTCCTATTTGGACATTATGGTGATCGTTTAGGACGCAAGAAAACACTTGTGGTCTCACTTTTAGTAATGGGAGTGGCGACGGTAGCCATTGGTTTCATTCCTAGCTATCAGGTTATCGGCGTTTGGGGAGCATTGTTACTTTGCCTTTGTCGGTTTGTCCAAGGAATCGGGCTTGGTGGTGAATGGTCCGGGGCTGTATTAGTAGCTACTGAAAATGCTCCGGCTAACAAGCGGGCGTTATATGGTGCATTTCCGGAAGTGGGAGCACCAATCGGATTCTTCCTATGCAATGGCTTATTCTTTGCTTTAGAACGGGTACTAACACCAACGCAAATGATGACGTTTGGTTGGCGAATTCCTTTTTGGGCCTCGGCTGTTTTAGTCGTTATAGGGCTGTATGTCCGCCGTCGTTTACAGGAAACACCTTTGTTTAAGTTGGCTCAAGAACGTGATAACACAACTGCTTCGCCTCTTCGTGAAGTATTCAAATCTAATTGGCGTGAAATCTTAAAAGGAACTTTCATCATGGGAGCAACCTATGCACTATTCTTTACATTAACAACCTGGTCATTATCATATGCTACAACAGCTTTAGGTTTTACCTCTTCGGAATTTTTATTATTATTAATGGGTGCAATTGTTGAATTCGCTGTTTTGATCATGTTAACTTCTGTATTAGCGGATCGTGTTGGTCGGAAAAAAGTTTTATTAACTGCGTCAGTAGCACTAGTTGGCTATTCCTTGGTATTCCCATATTTCCTTACAGGACAACATAACTTAGTTGGCGTTTTACTCTTCTTAGGACTAGGATTCTTAGTAATGGGTACTCTTTATGGTCCAGTCGGCGCTGTTTTGCCTGAACTGTTCCCAACCAGAGTTCGCTATTCTGGTGCAGGAATTACTTATAACTTAGCTGCAGTGGTTGGGGCAGCGGTTGCTCCAACTGTAACAACTTGGTTAATTGCTAATTATGGATTACATTCGGCTGGATATTATATGCTAGTTTTATCAGTACTAGCAGTTATTTCTTGGTTATTGACAAAAGAAACAAAAGATGTGGATTATACTAAATAATATCTTGTTTAGAGGAATTAGTGAGAAAACTTACTGATTATAGTTATTAGATAAAAATTTATGTCCCCGTTAAAAAATGATGTAAAAATTCGGGGCAAGTCATAAATGATAAAGCCACTGGTAACACACATTAAATGCTACTAGTGGCTTTATTATTTACATTGGTTGTCCAGTTGAGATTTCAAAGCCGGCTGTTACAGGAATTACTTCTCCCGTGATTGCGCTAGCAGCTGGGCTGGCAACAAAATAAATTGCAGCGGCGACTTCTTCGGGTTCAACAATCCGATTTAATGGGCTGTTCTTTGCGAATTTTTGTTTATCTTGGTGAAAAAGCGGGGTATTAGTCGGACCAGGTGCAACAACATTTACGCGAATATTATTTTTACCGTAATCAATTGCCATTGCCCGAGTCATATTAATAATCGCTCCCTTGGCGGCATTATAAGCAACCATTGCTCGATCACCAGCCATTCCTGAGACAGAGGAAATATTAACGATACTACCATGATCTTGTTCAATCATTGTTGGCAAGAAGGCTTTGCTAACGAGGAAAGTTCCCTTAACATCAACATCAAAGATTTTATCCCAATCTTCTTCACTTGTTTCATGAACCTCACCGTGAATAACGATTCCTGCATTATTGACAATCGCATCAACGGTTTTAAATTTATTGAGAGTTATTTGCTTAACATGTTCAACCTCACTTGATTTACTAATATCGGCTTGAATAAAAGCAACTTGTGCTGGAGAATATGTTTCGCCTAATTGTCGTTCAACTTGCATCCCCTTTGCTGCATCACGACCGATAAGCACCGCATTCCACCCGTTTTTAAGAAAAATATCAGCAGTGGCAAGACCAATCCCAGAGGTTCCACCAGTAATAACAACTGTCTGCATATATAAAACTCCTCTCTAATCTTTTCTCTAATTATGGCATTTTTGGCCGGATTTAGCTATTTGTTAGAAAAGTCTTTATAATAAAATAAGGATGAGGAGGAAACGCAATGAATACAGCAACCTTAAAAGCGCTCCAAAATTTGCTTCATGGACGTGGCTATACATTAGAACAAGTAGACGCACAACTAATTCTTAAATATCATGGACAAGAGCGAGCAGTCATTACGCCACCTGATCGCTATCAAGTGAAAGACCTTGACCTGAATTTTAATGATTGGGTTGAGTTCAATAAGTGCATTCGCAATATTCGCCATTATTTAGCTAGTAACGAATAGAAAGCCTTTTCTTTGGCAAGAATACTTCCTCGTGATAGAGTTATTCATGAAGGGAATATAGTCCAAGGAGGGATAGGCATGATAAGAGTTGGAATAATTGGTGCTTCTGGAATGGCAGGTAGCGCAATCTATAAATTAGCATCGACGAAAAAAGATTTGAATGTAACTGGAATTGTTCGAAATGAGAGTAAGGCCAGAAAGATCCTTGGTGATGATGCCAATTTGATCAGTGGTGATATTTTTGCCTTAAGTGATAGTTTGTTGTCGCGGTTTGATGTGATTGTTGATGCATATGGTACTAGTCCAGAGAATGCGGATCGGCAAGTAAGACTGGCTGAGAAATTAGTAGTTTTAGCCCGGAAACATAAAATCCGTTTAATTTTCATTCTTGGTGCCGGAAGCCTTAAAACTGGTAAGGATAAGCATCTATTTGTTGATGATATTGAAAAGATGCCTGGTGCTGAGACGTGGATTAATACACCCCGCCAGCAGTTAAAAGAATTACAGTATCTTGAAACCATTTCTGACATTGATTGGCTAGGAATTTCACCATCAGCAGTATTTGAAGCTGGGGTTGCGACTAATTATATTCTTGGTCAGGATGAATTATTATTTAATGAACAAAATGAATCAAAGGTAACTTCTGGCACAATGGCAAAGTTAGTGGTCAATGAAATTTTAGCGCCACGCCACCATCGTGAACGAATTACTGTTATTGATGCAGAATAATTATTGAGTATTAAAAGGCATGAGAACGTAAATCAATTCTCATGCCTTTTAATATTAATCAACTAATTTTCCGATAATCGGCAGTTTCGAAACCGGTGAATACTTTTTAGCAGCTTGCTGATAAGTGACGTCTGATAAATCATGGCCGAAAACATTACCATGGATTTCCGCGCCTTTCCACTCTGGAACCTCAGAAACATCATAAACGTTTCCGCGAACTCCAATATATGCTGGACGACCTTCTTGCCCGTTATATTGCGCTAATTCATTGTGAGTAAATGACCGCATAATAATCCCTCCTATAAGAAGCTGGGAATCGACTCGGCCTCTTCCTGTCTGAGTGTAACAACATACGAAAATCGATAACGAGTTTATTCGTTATCTTATCATCACTATAACACGAAAATGGTAATGACATTGGAAATTCAATTTATTCAGTTGCTAAGTTTGCAGCAAGGCTTTTGACTGGGACTTTCACGAGCATTCCTGCAATGATAGTTAGGATCGTAACAAGGAATGGGAAAAATGCCCAAGGAATGAAGCTTAATGGATTGATTTGTAAGGTACTAGCGATGAATACTCCAGAAACACTCCATGGGATAATTGCGTTGACTGCGGCTCCTGCATCATTGAGAATCCGGGTCAAATCAACCCGTTTTAAGCCTAATTTATCAAATGATGGGAGAAATGATTGCCCAGGAAGAATAATTGCGAGGTAGTGTTCCCCAACAAGAAGATTAATCCCAATGCAAGTAAGGGCTGTGGAGAATGCTAATCGACCAGGCGTCTTTACAATTCCAGTTAAGTGAGTAATGATGGCGCTAATAATATTGAACTTGATCAATAAACCACCTAAAGCAAGCGCAAAGATAATTAGGGCGAGAGAAGTAAGCATACTAGAAATACCGCCTTTAGAAAGCAGTGTATCGATTGTTTTGTCACCAGTATGCGAAACGTAACCAGTCATGATGGTATTAGTAATCGTAGTGAGGCTGGTTTTAGGTGCATGAATCCAGCCAAGTACGACCGCGAATAGTGAGCCAAGGCCAAGAGAAGGAATAGCAGGAACTTGGAAAATGGCTAGTACGATTAGGAGCAGAACTGGGAGAAGAGCCCATCCGGAGATCCAGAACCCATTTTGTAGCCCGGCCATCATTTGATGAACGGCATCTAAACTAACATTTTTGGAATTTAACCCTAAGAAAGTGTAAAGAATAAGACAGATTGCCCAGGCAGGGATATCGGTGGTGAGCAGGGATTTAATATGCTTGTAGATATTAATTTCGCCCACACTGGCAGCTAGATTCGTTGTGCCTGAAAGTGGGGAAATATTCGAACCACAGAAAGCCCCTGAAACAATTACCCCCGCAGTTAAACCGGGGTTAATTTTAAGAGTTGCGCCAATGCCAATAAAGGCAATTCCCATTGTCGATACAGTGGTAAATGAGCTTCCGCAAGCGACCCCAACAAGGGTACAAACGATAAAAACTGTTGGTAAGAAGAACTTTACAGAAATAATTTCAAACCCAAAGTACATAATTGTTGGAATAGTTCCTGAGAAAATCCAGGTAGCAATTAAGACACCGATAGAAAGAAAGATAATGAGGGGGTCAACACCGGCTCGCAAACCATGACGCATTCCATTCATTATTGTATCCCATTTAAATCCACGAATTCGCCCGTAAACAGCAAGCAAAATAAATGAAATAAATAATGGAGCTTGCGGTTCTTGATGCTTAAAAATAATAGGGTAGCCTAAGATGCCTAAAATAACGCCAAGAATAAGTAAACTTTCGCTAAAACCAATCACTGGCTCAGCACTATTTTTTGGTTTGTTAATAGTCTTCATTGTGTAATTCTCCTTGTTTTTTAATAAAAAAAGACCAACTAGATCAGCGGCATTTACTTAATCTAGTTGGTATTACGGTAGTATAAAAATCGCGGGAAACTACACGCCCTTACTAGATTAATGTACCTAGCAAAGGACTCATTAAAACAACCCTGCTTAGGTACGAACACCGCTGTCCGTACCTAAATGAGTACAGACAATTATGAACGGTAAGCATAGTTGTTATAATACTTGGTTGAAGTTAATGAGTGTTGAATCATGTTAGTTGTTCCTTTCAAGTTAAGTTGTAATCATTAAAACATTCTAATTTTATTTTGTCAAACTCTAATTTTAAAATTCACCAGAAATATCCTTATCAGAAAATGAATGAGGATCGGGGACGAAAGAAATATCAGTGTCAATTATTCCAAATTTATCTCGCATTACATTTTCGATGTGCTCTGATAATTGGAAACTCTTGAGGATCGTCATTTTAGCGTTAACCATCACGGAAGCATCAAGCGTGACCACGTTTCCGTTATAGTGAGCTTTTAGTTCGACAACTTTTACAACGTGCGGAATATTAGTGATTGTTTGGCGGTATTCCTGTTCAGCCTGAGGATCAAAGTAGTCAGTTAGGTTGAGACTACTTTCAAAGAAAATTTTTAGTCCAGAATACAGAATAAAGAAACCAACGACAATACTGGTAGCACCATCAAGCCAACGAAGATTAAAGAGGAGGGCACCGCCAATTGCAATCAAAGTTCCAATACTTGTGAAAGCATCACTCAGGCTATCTTGGGCAGAAGCAAGCAACGCGGCGTTTTTTAATTTAAGTCCTGTTTGTCGGTTCATATACCAAACAACTAGCATAATAACTGACGCAATTCCGGCCCCAATCAATGCGACTGGTTGTGGAACCACCCGACTTGCAGGATTGAGGAGGCTTTTAATGCCATCGATGATAACGCTTAAGGCAATCGCAACCATAACGACCGCTGTGACAAGGGAAAAAATTGTCTCATAACGCCAACGAACGAATTGTACTCGTTGGTCAGATCCCATGTGTGCTTGATAGTTTCCAGAAGGTAGCCGTGCGCCAATGATATCATCATCATCGACATCCTGGGCAATGTGTAAGCCCATCATCAGTAAAAAGGTTGAGATAATTCCCGAAAGGTTGTTGAAAGCATCGGCCCGTAACGTCTGCGATTTACTTATTTCAGCTAACCAGTACTCGATAATTGAAATAACAACATAAGCAACCAAGTTATAGATTAAATGGTGTTGGGAAGCTCGAATCTTTGCTAGTTCATTTGCTTGCGTTTTTTCCCAGTTATTCATTTCTTCGGTTGTATGTCTTTTAAATTTAGTCATTAATTTAAGAACTTCCTTGATTAATAAAATCAGTTTAATTGTAACGCAAAAAATAAAAGCCGAGAAAATGATTTTCTCAGCTTTTACTAAAAATAATAATGAAAATAATTGCTAGGCCCGGTTATTAATTACGTGGGCGCATGTTGCAATAATCAGTCCCATAAAACTTACTACAGCGATCATATTACTCATAATTGACATCATATTGAACAACTCCTTTACATAATTAAAATATTTTTTACAGCACAACCAATGACAGTTGCCTTTTTGGAAAACAAATTATAATGATTGTTTTCCCCTCTCCACCAAGTATTGTAACAGGTCTTAGCAGTAGTGACGATAATAATTAGCTAAGCTTTTAATGAGCTTTTTTACGAAAGAAAGGAGTGATTATAAGTAAAATATTATAAGTGACTATCATAGGAATTAATAAGTTTTAATTATTAAGCAAAACCGAGTTTATTCTTTAAAAAAATAAGTTATTCAGCTAGTTTATTTAATTCTTTTAAGGCTAACGGGAATTTTGTAAAGCCGTCACTAGTCAAAAAGTGGCCGCCTTTTTCTTTAACTATGAGTTTTGCTCTAATTTTATTAGCGACCGCAATGCTATTTTGATAAGGAACGATGGGGTCATCTTTAGCTGTTATAACGGTAGCTTTAGCAAGTTTAGGGAGTATATGCTCATAATGAGGCCGATCTTTCATAAACTCATCTAATTCAGGATAAGCTGGTAATCCTTTATCAAATGCTCCCACCAGTAAAAGCCGTGTATCTTTAACATGATGACGTTCAATATAACGAAGGGCCGTAATGCAACCGAGACTATGAGCGACGAGGATGAGGTTATCTTGGGGATGAATTTGGTCGTCAACCGCTTGATCCCATTCAGCATGTTGAGGATTAAAGGGATTTGGTAGCCATATCCGATCAAGGGCGATTATTGGTTTCGCTTCTTCTTCGAGCCAGGGGAACCAGTCGTCATCCCTGGTAGAAGTGCCATGAATTAAATATGCGTTCTTCATTATTATTACTCCTATTTCATAAAGTGTTTCAGTACTACCATGCCGATGATTAATAATAAAATGGCAATCGAATTAGTAAGGACTTCATAAGGCTGACCGTGGGCGGCAATTAGTCCCCGGATTAAAGCCATAATTCCTAAGCTTAATAGAAAATCGACTGCGATCCGTCCATGATGCTTTAGCGCGGCAATTATCATTGTCATAAATGAAAAGAAAAGAAAAAAGACAATAATACGATCCAAAATCTTAAAAATAACATGATCCGTATTCCCATCTTGCATAAGTGGAATCAGCGAAAAAGTTTCCGTAAATAAAATGATAGTTAATAAAATTCCTAGAATTGCTAGTGCGCCGAGTGTACATAGACGCAAAATATGGCTAAAATTAGCTGCTAATTTATATATTTTTTTCATTCTCTAATACTCCTCAAGAAAACGCTTTAACTTTAGGATAGCAATGATCAAGAAATTTAGCTAATATTTAACAAAATAGTTGTTAAAAATATGCGATACTTAAAGATGGATAACAAAAGGAGGAGTGAGAAATGCGCAAACCCTTTATTGCTGCTAATTGGAAGATGCATAAAAATGTCCAAGAATCAATTGAATTTGTGGATGCAATTAAAGGAAAGCTGCCGGATCCGCAAGAAGTTGAAGTCGGAATTGCAGCCCAAGCTTTTGCATTACCCAGTATGGTTCAAGCTGCTGATGATTCAGGATTAAAGATAATCGCGCAAAACGCGGCGGCTGAATATTCGGGAGCTTTCACTGGTGAAATTAGCTTACGAGGTTTAGCTGACGCTGGTGTTTCATATGTAATGTTAGGACATATTGAACGGCGCCATTTATTCCACGAGGATAATGAGTTGGTTAATCGGAAAGTGTTGGCCGCCCTTCAAATGGGAGTTACTCCGATAATTTGTACGGATGAAACGATGGTCCAGAAAGAAATTAATGGTGAAATTCACTACGTTTTCCAGCAATTGATGAGCGTATTGAGGGGCGTTTCTCTTGATCAAATTAAAAATGTAGTTGTTTCCTATGAACCAAGTTGGGCAGTTGGATACGGTCAGCACGCCAATCCAGTTCTTGCTGAAGAAGGATGTCGTCAAATTCGGCGGACAATTGCTGATAACTATACTTATGAGATTGCTGATAAGATTAGGATCCTCTATGGTGGTAGTGTCAATCCTGATAATATTGGAATGATTATGAACAAGCCAGATGTAGATGGTGTATTAATTGGTCGGGCAAGTTTAGATGTTGATAATTTCTTGCGAATGGTCAATTATTTAAAAAAGGACCAAGAAAAATAAAAAAGTATTTCTCTTTACCGTCATTTTATGTTATAGTTATTAACAGTTGTTATGGCGGTATTGGTGAAGTTTGGTTAACACACCGGTTTGTGGGTCCGGCACGCGTGGGTTCGAATCCCACATACCGCCCTGACCTAGTGCGATGGCAAAGGTTTTTTTCCTTTGCCATCGCGCTTTTTTGTATTCTCTGTTTTATGAATTTTAATTGATAACCTCAAAGAAAGTAACTTAAAATAGAAACGGTATAAGGTGGAGAAAAAAGGGGGCTTTAATTATGAAAAACATTCAAGTTGGTGGAACAAATTGGGAAGTATCGAACGTTGCGTTGGGAATTATGCGAATGGGGACATTAGCAGTGCCCAAAGCGATTGATGCCTTAGAAGTCGCCCATGATGCTGGAATTAACTTTATTGATTCAGCTGACATTTATGGCAACGACCCACAGTTAGGGCGCGGATCTTCGGAAATTCATTTTGGTGAAGCGTTAAAGAAAAGCAGTCTTACTCGTGATGACTTTTACATTCAGTCAAAAGGAGGCCTTTTTGCGAACGCGGATAATAAGATAACGCGGTATGATTCGTCAAAGAAGCATTTAATCGCTGCTGTTGATGGGATTTTGCAACGGATGGGAATTGATTATCTTGATTCATTTTTGCTTCATCGTCCAGACCCCTTAATGGAGCCTGCAGAAATAGCAGAAGCCTTTGACCAACTTCAAGCATCTGGGAAAGTCCGCCATTTTGGAGTATCTAATTTTAACCCGCAACAAATCGCGCTCCTTCAAGCCGCAACAAATCAACGGCTTTTGATTGACCAGGTACAGTTTGGTTTAAAGCATACGGGGATGATTGATTTTGGCTTGCATACAAACATGACTGATGATGCTGCAATCAATCATGACGGAGGATTATTAGAATACACGCGTCGTAAACGGATGACGATTCAAACATGGTCGCCTTTCCAGTACGGCACATTTGCTGGGACATTCATTAATAATGATCAATTTCCTGAGTTAAACGTAATGTTAGAAACTCTTGCGCAAAAATATAAGGCAAGTAAAAATGCAATTGCCGTTGCGTGGATTTTACGTCATCCTGCGCATATGCAAGTGTTGCTTGGTACTATGACGCCAGCTCATATTATTGACAGTGCTAAGGGAAGCGATATTACGTTGACGAGCCAAGAATGGTATGACCTATATCTTGCGGCTGGGAATGATTTGCCATAATGAAAAAAGATTATTTACATTTCTATCAGCATATTACAGCTCCTTTTTATCGACACCCGTGGACAATTCCTTTATTACGGGCGGTTAATAAATTTGTTGTGTGGACTATGTACGTTGCTTACATCGTTATATTAGTGTGGGTAGGGAAAAATAATGTCTTGAAAGCAGGAGCTTTTCTGCTTATTCCCGGTATTGGCTTTATCCTACTTTCTTTTATTCGCCAACGAATTGACGCGCCACGACCATACGAAAAATTTCCGATTAACCCCTTAATTCTACGTCAAAAAACTGGTGATTCATTGCCTAGTCGTCATGTTTTTTCTGCGACTGTTATTGCGATGTGTGGGTTAAGGTTAAATTTGATTTTAGGAGTTATCTTACTGGCTTTAGCTATTGTTTCTGCTATTACGAGAGTGATTGGCGGAGTTCATTTTCCTCGTGATGTGGTTATCGGGTTTATTTGTGGCGTTATTTGTGGTTCGTTTTTATTTCTTGTCTAAATTTTAGAAAGGTGTATTTCATGGACAATTCAGTGCTGCAAGATGCAATTTTGAATGGACTTATTAGTACTCACTATCAAGGCAATACGCTACTAGGTCCGCAATTATTAACTAACAACCAATCATCGACAATTTGGCAAACATTACGGCAAGAATTACTGTCATGTAAAGACTTTACGTGGTCCGTTGCCTTTATTACGTTAGACATGTTAGTTCCCTTTAAGGCAGTGATGGCTGACTTAGCACAGCAAGGAGTACACGGGACCATCATTACCAGTGATTACTTGAATTTTAATCACCCCGCGATGTTTGAAGAATTGCAAAAAATTCCTAATTTAACGGTCAGAATTGCTGATCTTAATGGATTTCACACTAAGGGGTATTTATTTAATCATGGAGAATATCAGACCGTAATTATTGGGAGTGCTAATTTTACGCGATCTGCTTTATTAGTTAATAAGGAGTGGAATTTAAAATTAAGTTCCCGCCAAGAAGGAAGCCTTTTTCAACAACTAGCGGCGGAATTGGATGCTGTTAAACATGAGAGTACAGTTCTAACATCAGAGTGGATTGCAGCGTATCGCAAGAATTGGCAACCACCAAAGCCTAGGGTGACGCAACCGGAAAAATTAAAACCAATTGAGCCTAATCAAATGCAACAGGCCGCCTTAGGACAATTAAGTAATCTGATAAAAACTGGCGCTAAGAAAGGACTGGTCGTTTCAGCAACGGGAACTGGAAAGACATATCTGGGAGCATTTGCGGTCAAAAAATATCAGCCGCGCCGTTTCTTATATATCGTTCATCGAGAACAAATTGCCAAAAAATCGCTAGCTAGTTTTCGACGAGTTATCGGCGGAAAGGAAAATAATTATGGATTGCTGACAGGTAATTGCCATGATTGGAATGCTAAATATTTATTTGCAACTGTCCAAACACTAAGCCAACAAGCAGTACTGGATAAGCTCAAAGCTACCGAATTTGACTACATTTTGATCGATGAGGCCCATCGTGCAGCAGCACCTAGTTATCAACGAATTTTAAACCACTTTATGCCGCAATTTTGGTTGGGGATGACTGCAACCCCTGAACGAATGGACAATCAAGATATATTTAAACTGTTTGATTATCATTTGGCCTATGAAATTCGTCTGAAAGATGCATTGGCTGCTAAAATGTTAGCGCCATTCCATTACGTAGGTGTTACCGATTATGAAGTTGATGGAGAAGTGATTACTGAGACTTCCAAGTTAAATCAATTGATTGCTTCGAAACGAGTTAATTATGTTCTTAATCAGTTAGACTACTATGGATATTGTGGCGATCAGCCTCGCGGATTAGTATTTTGTAGTCGACAGGCAGAGGCAAAAGAATTGGCAGTCCAATTTAACGCGGCTAACCATCCTGCGATTGCATTGACAAATCAGAGCAGTAGTCAAGAGCGGACAAAGGCAGTTGAGCAATTAGAGGCAGGAAAGATTGAGTATATCATTACCGTCGATCTTTTTAATGAAGGGGTCGACATTCCATCAGTAAATCAGATTGTAATGATGCGTAATACCCAATCACCAATTGTTTTTATCCAACAACTAGGGCGCGGACTGCGTCAATATCCTGGTAAAGAGTTTGTGACAGTTATTGATTTTATTGGAAATTACCAACATAATTACATGATTCCTCTTGCCCTTAACCAGGATAATAGTCGAAGTAAGGATCAAGCGCGGCGTGAAGTTAAGGTGCCAACGAATTTTGACGTTTCAACCATTAACTTTACGAAGGTTGCCGAAGAACAAATTTTAGCCTCCCTTGATAAAGTTAAATTGGACTCGATGCGTGAATTGCGGCAGGCGTACCATGATTTAACTAACCAACTAGGGAGGACACCATTGCTGGATGACTTTTATCGTTATGGTTCTGTTGATCCCCGAGTATTTGCGCAAAATTCCCAGCTCAGTCATTATGGTGACTTTTTAGAGAAGATGGGGATAGAACTTAAATTAACTAAGTATGAGCGTCAAGTACTAGCATTTTTAACTAAAGAGCTGCTTAACGGTAAACGGCCACATGAATTGATTCTCCTTCAATGCTTACTTCGCGGTACGTGTTCAATTGATGCTTTTAAAGCAGAATTAGAACAGCAAAATATTCGCGTTACACCAGCTGTTTTACAATCAGTTGACGATATTTTAAGTTTGCAATTCTTTAATGTAAAAGCTGGTAAACAGTTAAAAAAGGATCAGTATGGCGGACACCCGATTCTTGAGCATCCAGATTTATTAACGTATCAGTTAAATTCAAAAATTCGAGAAGGACTAGAAAGTCACAATGATTTCAAGCGATTGTTTACAGATGTATTAACAACGGGACTTGAAATCACTAAGCAATATGATCTCAAGCAAGCATTTACCCTTTATCAGCAATATGATCGAAAAGATGTTTGTCGCTTATTAAATTGGCCCCTCGATGTAAGTGCTCCGTTATATGGGTATCGAGTAGCGGAAGATGTTTGTCCGATTTTCATTACCTACCATAAGGATGCGGAAGAAAAAAGAAATGCTATCTATAATAATCAACTACGAGATGGCCGTTCATTGCGCTGGTACACACGGACCCCTCGTCATCTTTCATCTGATGAAGTGCAGCGGTTGCTTGCGGGAGTAAAAGAGGGTAAGCCACAAGTAAAGTTACACTTATTTGTGAAACAGAGCGATGCAGTTGGCAAAGAATTTTATTATTTAGGGCCTGCTTATATTCAACCGGACTCCGTAAGAGAAGAATTGGTTGGTCCAAAGAAAAAAGCGGCAGTGGGGATGGATTTAGTCTTAGAACATCCGCTGACACCAACCATGATGAACTTATTGGCGATGTAATCACAAATATATCGCTTTCATTTTTTGCTAAATCTTCTATAATTAAAGGCGTAGAAAGAAGATGAAGATTATGGCAAAAGGAAAGGTAAAAACAAGCGATAAGCGTTCAGTTCGGGACGTTAAATTAGATGAATTGGCTGGCTTATTAAATGAATTTGACGTTAATACAATGGGAGCATTAGTAAAGTCCTTAAAGAAGAGTCAAAAGAAGAGTAAGCAAAGCAAGAAAGATGAATTACGTGATACTATTGAGCGGCAACAAGAACATATCGATGAACAAAAAAATACGATTGATCAACTTAACAATCATATTTCTAAACTAATTGATCGTCTTGATAATAAGCTGTAGAAAAATGGCCGGGAAAAATTAAAATTTTTCACCGGCCATTTTTTATCATTCTTTTTTATTTACTGGTTGTTTAAATAAATCATTAAATGCTTCACTGATTGTTGGGTGGGTATAGATTTGGTCACGAAGCATTTGATAGGGCAGTTTTGCCCGCATTGCAAGAACAATCATGTTGATAATTTCTTGCGCTTCCTGGACATAAAGGGTAGCCCCAATAATTAAGTTCGTTTGTGGATCGACTAATACCTTAAGCAGTCCACGGGTATCCTTCAATACTTTTGCTTTTGGAATTGCAGCAGCAGGCATCTTAAAGAGTAGGTAATCTTTCCCTTGTTTTTGCGCCTCTTTTTCTGTTAAGCCGACTTGTGCAAGGGAAGGTTCAATAAAGACATTGGTTGGGACAATTAAACGATCACTAACTCGACGTTCCTTATTACCGAATAATTCATCTTTAATGATCCGAAAGTCGTCAAGTGAGATGTAAGTAAATTGGGGACCCCCTTTAACATCCCCGATTGCCCACACATTAGGAACGCTAGTATGGAGAAGGTCATCGACAACAATCGCGCCGTTTTTAGCGACCTTAATATCTGTATTTTGCAAATCAAGGTCCGTCGTTGCAGGTTTTCGTCCGGTTGCCACTAAAATTTTATCAGCGAAAATAGTTGTTTCACGATTATCCGCTTTAGCAAAAGTAATTGCAGCTTGCTCATCTTGTTCGCTAATTGCTTTAATATCAACTCCAACTTCAAAGCGAACCCCGTTATCCTTAAAGTTTTGAATTACCATTTCAGCCACATCATCATCTTCACGTGGTAGTAAAGTCTGATGGTGATCAAGAACCGTGACGTGTGAACCAAAGGAAGTGAACATATTCGCAAATTCAAGGCCAATATAACCGCCACCGATAATCACGAGTTCACGTGGTAACTTAGGCTGCTCCATTGCTTGGGTAGAATTCATGAGAAATGGACTATTCTTCAATCCGGGAATGTCAGGGATGGTTGGTGTTGCGCCAGTATTGATAAAAATCCGTTCACCCTTGTAAGAAAGAGTTTGCCCATCTGGCGTTTGCACATCAATCGTGTGGTTACCAGTAAAATGAGCAGTTCCATCTAAGACAGTGATATTATCTTCACTTGCTAACATTTGATAATTTTTTTGACGGAGTTGGGATGTCATCACATTTTTTCCATCGATCGCGTCCTCAAATGAGGTTCCATGAGCAGCTTCAATAATTAGCCGTTTGGAGGGGAGACAGGCAATATTAATGCAGGTTCCTCCATACATTTGCTTCGATTTTTCAATAACAAGAACTTGTTCCCCATGTTGAGCGAGAAACTTTGCGAGTGTTTTTCCGCCCTTGCCAAACCCGATAATAATATTTTTGACTGTTTCCATTAAAAAGCCTCCAAAGTTGAAATTATTTTACATACTTTGAAATTATACTAAGAATAAACGCTTTGTCACTTAAAACGCTTAAATAAGACAATTGTGCAGTTTGCATTATATTGAACAAAGTGTTAGGATAATATCGTAAATATATTAGTCCCAACTGCAGTCAGAACTTGTATATTAAAGAAAAACGTATTAGATAAACATTGTATATTATTGATCATAGATGGTGTTTCATCAAAATAAAACGTTTTACTAATTTATAAAAAGTTTTGATTGAGGAGAGATTATAATGAAAGCCGCGCATTTAGTAGAACACGCCAAAAAAGCAGATGAAAAGAAGCCTGTTATTCAAGAGACCAAGTTTATCGACATCTTAAGCAAGGTTGCAACAGTTGTAGCTATTTTGATGTATGTGTCCTACATTTCACAGATTAAGAATAATTTAGCAGGAAATTACGGTGCTCCTTTACAACCATTAGTGGCAGCGCTTAACTGTACGTTGTGGTGCATTTATGCTTACTTCAAGCAGCAACGTGATTGGCCAGTCTTTTGGGCAAATTTCCCTGGCATTATTTTTGGCTTAATCACCTTTATCACATGTCTACACTAGGAACAAATAGGGGACTGTGACATAAGTTAAGTTACTTTCATAAAAAGCAAATACGCAGTACAACAATGGCCTCTAACGTCCGGCAAAACGAACGTTAGAGGCCTATTGTTGCTTGCGGGGGCTCCCAGAGGCTAGCTTCGCGTCGAAAAACGAAGTCACAAGTGACTTCTGTCTCGCTCCCTATTTTTTATACGCTTACTCTCAACTCTATGATATAATGAATCGAACATACGTTTTAGAGGGGCGAGTAGAGATGCTAAAAAATGGAATGTCGGTAGTTCGTTTTAGTTCTTTTGCGCCGGTGACAGAGATGATTTTACAGTCGCTGCCCGCTGAGAAGGACAAAGAGGAACAGAAAGCACCGGCCATTAAAAACTTTGATCAATTACGTCAACGATTAAATAGTAAAGCACGATTCCTTATTTTGGATCTTGAGTTTTTTCAAGATCAACAGAAGCATCGAAATGGAGTTGCCCAGATTGCGGGGAGAATGTTTGAAACACAAAGCGGTTTTAATTACTATCTCTATGCTCAGAATATGTCCGCTGAGCGACAATTAGCTTTTTTACGACAATATGATCTTCGCCTTTCGGAAGCAAATGAGTATGAGGTTAGACAGATTTTTAACCGGATTTTTCATTTTATTGCGGTAGAGCGGCCTGACTATATTGTTAGTTGGGATAATGGAACTGACTTTGAATCATTGAATTATGAAGCAAATCGATTAAAGATTAGGAAAGAGGACCGTCCCTGGCGTACGATTCAGTCATTAGATTTGGAAAAATTAGTCGCTAAGGAAGTATGGAAAAATAAAAATGGGATCAGTCTGGAAAAGATGTGTCGTTTGTTGCATCTTCCCCGGGTTAAATACCATCAAGCGCAAAATGATGTGATAGCGATTGAACAAATCTTGAAATTTTATGCTCGTGATTTAGAGCGTGAATTAAATTGTCGCTGATCGTTACTAAAACTTAAAATTTAGTTCATGATTTATCCCGATTGACTTTTTATAATTAGTAACAATTGAAAGAAGGTGAACGAGATAAATTTCATTTTTCGACTGCTTAAGCGGATATTTATAATAGGACTTTTAGTAGGTGGAGGATGGCTTTATTTCAATGATGCACGGGTTCAAGCAACGGCGAACCAAACTGCATGGAACGTTCGTGATCGTATTGCTAAGTTAATTGGCAGGGACAATCCAAATTCAAACGATAATTCTAATCTGCACTTAAACGATGCAAATAACGGTTCTTCTAAAAACGAACAAGGACCAACGACAGAACAACAAACAAGTACACAAACTTCAATCCCAGCGACTGGACGATGGGCGACTAATCAAGCGACGGTCTACGTAAATACAAATAATGCTCAACTTGATGCGGCTACTAATACTGCAATCCAAAACTGGAATCAAACTGGGGCATTTACATTTAAACCAGTAAACAATCAAAGCAAAGCGGATATTGTTGTAACGACGATGAACCGCTCTGATTCAAATGCTGCTGGATTAACAAAGACATCTTCTAATTCGTTGACAAGAAGATTTATGCATGCAACGGTGTACTTAAATACATATTATTTAACTGACCTAAGTTATGGCTATAGTCAGGAACGAATTGTTAATACAGCCGAACATGAACTGGGACATGCGATTGGACTCGATCATACTAATGCTGTTTCGGTAATGCAGCCTGCTGGATCATTCTATACGATTCAACCAGATGATGTGCAAGCAGTCCAAAAACTATATGCTAATAATAAATAAAAATAGCGAGGGACTGTGACATAAGTTAGGTTACTTTCGTAAAAAAAGAAAATACGCAGTACAACAATGGCCTCTAACGTCCGGCAAAACCGAACGTTAGAGGCCTATTGTTGCTTGCGGGGGCTCCCAGAGGCTAGCTTCGCGTCGAAAAACGAAGTCACAAGTGACTTCTGTCTCGCTCCCTCGCTATTCTGTTTAGTCTGTCATTTTCCGTGCTTTTAGTGCCCATAGGATAGAAACGGTATCAATTATCTCCTGTAACATGGCGCCGAAAAAGGCTGGAATAATTCCGGTACTAGCAATAAGCATTAGAATGGTACAAATTGCAATTCCGATTAAGACTGCTTGTTTTGCAATCCGCAGAGTTTCCTGAGAAATGCTAACGGCTTTTGCGACTCGCAAAAGGTCATCTTTTAGGATAACAACGGCAGCGGATTCACTAGCAGCAGTTGATCCGTGAGCTCCCATCGCAATTCCAACATCAGCTGTCACAAGAGAAGGTGCGTCGTTTACGCCGTCACCAACCATGAAAACAGGATGTTCATTTGTTGGAATAGCTTTAAGTGCATTGATTTTATCTTGTGGAAGAAGATCAGCTTTAACTTGGGTAATCCCTACTTGTTGGGCAACTTTATCTGCAATAACAGCTTGGTCTCCAGTTAACATTAATAGATTGGTAACACCAAGTTGTTTTAACTGGTTCATTGTTTGCTTTGCTTCAGGACGAATATGGTCGGTAAAAGTAATTGCACCATAGTATTGCCCGTCAACGCTCACATAGATAGCGGTTATTGCCAATATCTGATTAAGATTTTCCGGAGATACGAATTTTAATTTTCCTACTTTAACTTCCCGCCCATCAACGGTTGCTAAAATTCCTTTACCGGTTAATTCTTTAAGTTGATCAACAGTTGATAAAGAAACATTATATGCAATGGCATAAGAAATTAGTGAGCGTGCTAGAATATGTGATGATTGTTGTTCAGCACTTGCTGCATAATGGAGAAGCTGAGTTGAGTCGATTTTCCCTGTGGGTAGGATTTTATCAACGGTCAATTGACCGCTTGTAATAGTTCCTGTTTTATCAAATGCACCGGTTTTAGCAATCGCCAGTTTTTCAAGCACGCTACCTGTCTTGACAACAATTCCATTTCGTGAGGCCCGGCTCATTCCAGAAACCATTGCCACGGGAGCTGCAAGGATTAATGGACATGGTGAAGCAACAACGAGAACTTCCGCAAAGCGTTCGGGACGACCGGAAAATACCCATGCAAGTGAAGAGATAATAATGGCAATAACCGTAAATGGAACAGCATATCGGTCGGCTAATCGGACAAAGTGGGCAGGAGTTGCTTCAGCCTCTTTAACCAATTTAACGAGTTGCTGATATTGACTATCTTTTGCTAGCTTGGTGACCTGTAAAGTAATAGCATTATCACCATTAACTGATCCTGACATCACTTCGTCACCAGCTGTTTTTGAAACTGGCCGTGATTCACCAGTTAATGACGATTCGTCGAACAATCCCTCGCCATTTTTAATAATTCCATCGACTGGTACTAATTCTCCAGGCTTAACGATCAGCTTGTCGCCAACTTTGACATCGTTAACTGAGATATCGCTAGTTTTACCATTAGTGATTAAATGTGCCGTTTGTGGTGAATTATTAAGTAATGCTTTTAATTCTGTACTTGCCTTTTTGGCCGCATAATCTTCTAAGGCGTCTCCTCCGGTTAACATTACAAGAATAACCATCGCTGCCCAGTATTCGCCAACGGCCAGCGTTGCAATGACAGCCATAATGGCAAGCAAATCAACGCCATATTTACCATTACGAATAGTTTTTATCATGCCAATAAACATTGAAAAGGCAACAATTGCCCCCGCGATAGTAACCAAGATTTGTGCGAAAAGGTGTAAATGGAATCCAAATTGGAGTATAACTGCGATTGCTGCGATTACTAAAATGATAATTAATTTTTGCTTATTAGATAATTTTTTCATAATACCCCCGCTTAGTTCTAATACTTTCTACACTTTAATTATAGAGTTTTTATGCGGTGATATAATAAAAAAGTTAGAAATATTAAGGAGAACTGGTGAAAAATAATGCAAAATGGTCAAGCTTATCAACGAATTTTTGTAGTGATAATTGATTCGTTAGGGATTGGAGCAACGGCAGACGCAAATCATTTTGAGAGTCTGGGGGCTGATACACTAGGGCATCTTGGGGAACACTTTCGGATGCGGTTACAATTACCGACTTTTCAGAAACTGGGTCTAGGAAACTTGCACCCAACTATGGGAATGCCTTCGCTTGAAAAGCCGACTGCTGCTTATGGACAAATGAGTCCAATCTCAATGGGCCTGAGTGATCGTGAAAGCCAGTGGGAGATGATGGGTTTAGCAACGACCGCTGAATCTGATATTTTTATTACTGGTGTGCCGATGGAAATAGCAACTAATTTTGCACGAAAAGCAAAGCGTCCCCTTTTAAGCAATTCCTTAATGAATATCCAGACGGCATTGAAGGATTATGGCCTTGAACAATTGGCAACAGGTAACCTATTATTAGCGACGGCTAGCTCTTCGAGTGTTTGGTTAATTGCGCATGAACATACTATTTCGGTTGCCGAATTAAAAAAAGATTGTCAGATCTTACGAAAAATGTTGGATGATTCTCCATATACTATCGAAAATGTGAATGGTCTTCTCTTTAGTGGTAATCAGCCGGGTAATTTTTACCCCCAAGAACTTTATAAATTTCCTTTAGCTCCATCAAGCTCAACAGTTATTGATTATCTCCTGAAAGAAGGCTATGCGGTGAAATTAATCGGAAAAAGTACTCAGTTCTTTGATTTAGCTCGTAATGAAATAACTGGGAATAATAAAGAGAGTTTTGTTCAGTTACAAGAGCTAATCAATAAAAAATTTACAGGTATTTGTATGGCGGAAGTAGGAGAGATAGAACAATTTGGTAAAGCGCGTAATCCTGAAGGCTTTGGAACGGAATTAATGCGGATTGACCATGAACTTACAAAAATTATCGATAAAATGCAAGATGATGATTTACTGATTGTGACGGGGAACTTCGGGAATGATCCTACTTATCCTGGCGAAAAACATACTCGTGAATATGTGCCCTTACTTATAACATCCCCGCAGATTAAACAAAATATTTCTCTCGGTGGCAGAAGCTTTAGCGATATTGGGGCAACAATTCTTGATAATTATGACTTAGGAGATAAGTTACCAGTTGGTAATAGTTTTTTAAGAGAATTCTTTTCTGCATATCAATAAAAGAGGATGAAAAAGTTCTGATTTTCCATCCTCTTTTATCTATTTTAACGATGAAATTTATAGTAAATAGCAATTCCCATAATTAAAAGAAGGACAAGGGCAGCAAGACGCGGGTTTGTTTTAAATAACTCGTGCATTGCATGAATTTGTCCAATACCAAGGGGAAGAGTAAACATAGAAAAGACACCCTTTCAAATTTACTTAAGCGCTTAGTAATTTTTTATAAGGAATTCTTTCATATCTGTCGGTTGATGTCCAGTGATATGCGCAAAGTCGTCAGTAACTTGATTCATCAAGCCTATTGCAGCTGCTTGGTACATCGAGGCAAGTTCGTTTCCATCACCCTCAGCAGCGTAAATTTCAGCAAATCTTTTTACGGTAACCGGATCGTAACCAATTTCTTCACCCGTAACATTAGTCATAATATAACTAAGTTCTGGCATTGTATAATTTTTGCTCATGGTAAGGAGATAATTTTGTCCCTTATCTCGCAAGTATGGCTTGACCGCTACATTGGCGATGGCTTCAGCGCTATCTTGGCGGGAAATAAAACTCATTGCCTGGTCACCAACCGGGTAAATAATATTATGTCGTTCGATTAATTCTGGCAGGTAAGGAACAAGCGGGTCGGCATACAATGAATTCTTAACAACCGCATATTCAAGGCCCGAGCTAGCAAGTCGGGCTGGTAAGTATGCGTAGTAACCAGCCATTTGGAATGGGTTATTATATTGATCTGCAATAAAACTAACATCGACTAAATTATGAATATCTGCCTTAAACATTGCTGTTAATGAATTCTCAAATTCGTCAATTCGATCCTTAACTAAGTAGGTAATACTTGGAATATAGATAACAACATCAATTCCGTTAAAGGCCGCTGTCATCTTAGCAACGTCATAGTAGTCAATTGCCGCAATTTCGTATCCGGCATCTTTGAATTGGGAAGCTTTTGCGGGATTGTGAACGCCAACACGGATATTATCTGGAGATGTAAGTTTGCTCAATTGCTTAACGACATGTTGACCAAGGTGTCCAGTTGCACCAGTAACCATATACTTCATTATTAATTCCTTCTTTCTTTTTCAGCATCTTTGAGTGCTTGCTTAACGCGAATGGTGTCGATTACATCCTGTAAACTGATTCTTGCGAGTTTAGCTTTTGCTGCTGTTTCTGCTTGCTGGTAAAAGCCATCAAGCGTCTCTTGAATATTCCCGCCGACGATGCATTGTGGATTTGTTCGTTCATCAATCGTAAACAGATGCGCATCTCCTTCGATCGCAAGAAAAACATCATAAAGTGAGATGTTATCGGGAGATTTTGCAAGTACTGGGTCTGCTGCGCCATGGACGGTGTTGATTAATCCAGCTTTATTGAGCGCACTCATCAAACGCCGGACAACAACTGGGGAAGTTTCGATGCTGCTAGCGATATTATTACTTGTTAATGGGATGATTCCTTGATAAATATTAATAAAAGCAAGAATATGGATGCTATCACTAAAACGAGTTGAAATTTTCATATTATCATTCCTTTAATTGCGATTGTAATTTATATAGTTACATGATGTCAAGCGCTTGGGTCTGGTGTTGTCTTGACAATTATTTTCCTTAGATATAGTATTAGTTTATTAATTGAAACTTTTTTAGTTACAAGTTAGGAGAAAATAAATGAGATTTAAGAAAATCGTTGCTCTTTCATTATTAAGCATTGGTGGCTTACTAGCAGGGACTATTATGCCGGCAGTAGCAAGTGCTGCCAGCAATAAGCCAATTATTGTCGGTTCGAAAAATGTTTCAGAAAGTAAGACAGTCAGTGAAATTTACGCGCTTGCGCTTGAACATGAAGGCTACAAGGTTACTCGGAAACCCAATATTTCAAACAATGTGATTTTCAGTGCAACGCAAAAAGGTGAAGTCGATGTTTATCCCGATTATACGGGAACAATTGTAGAGGCATATCTTAAAAAGAAGGGAACTGGCAAGAGTGCTGGTCAAATGGCTAAATTAGCACACGATGGGATTCAAAAAGACGGCTTAACGACATTTGATTACGCACCAGGTGACAATCGTCAAGGTATTGCAATGCCAACTAAGGATGCGAAGAAATACCACATTACCAATTTAAGTGAATTACAAAAAAATGCAAAGAAGATTAATTTTGCTTCACAGGGGGAGTTCGAAAAACGTGCTGATGCTCTTCCAGAAATGAATAAGGTTTATGGGAAGTTTGATTTTAAGTCAATTAAGGACTATGACGTAAATTTACTTTATAAGATCATGGAACAAGGAAAGGCACAAGCGGCTCCGGTTTCAACCACTGATGGTCAATTAGCAACTAGTAAGTTTACTTTACTAAAGGATAATAAAGATATTTGGCCACCATATAATTTAGTACCAGTAGTAAATAAAAAAGCTGCCAAAAGTCATCCGAAAATGGAGCAAGCCTTAAATAAAGTTGATGCTAAGTTAACAACTAAGCAATTAACAGATTTAAACAAAAAAGTTAATGTTGACGGGCAGAATTATAAGACCGTTGCTAAAAATTGGTATAATCAAAATATGAAATAAGTACCAAAGGGGCAGATAACTAGTTTTTATTGCTAGATGTTTGCTCCTTCATTATAGGTAATAGGTGAGGAGTGATAGCTTGCTAGGGCAAATAATTCAATATTTTCAAACAAATAGCGGACAATATTGGCAATATGTTGGTCAGCATATTGTTCTTACCGTTGTAACACTTGCGATTTCAATGATTATTGCACTGCCATTAGGATATGTTGGTTCGCGAATAAAACTAGTTGCTCAATTTTGTGTGATGTTTGCGCAATTGTTACGAATCATTCCTAGTTTGGCATTATTGTTTTTATTAATTCCGTTTATTGGAACGGGGGTTGTCCCGGCGTTAATTGCTTTAATTGTTTTAGCACTTCCGCCGTTGCTAATTAATACAATTCTTGGCTTTAATGAAGTGAGCCCACTATATAAGGAAGTTGGAATAGCCTTAGGGATGGATCAGCGTCAATTACGCCGGCAAATAGAAATTCCTCTTGCATTACCCTATATTTTAAACGGAATAAAACTAGCATTGGTTGAAATCATTGCTAGTGCAACCTTAGCTACTTATATTGGTGCTGGTGGATTAGGAACCCTAATATTTACTGGTTTAGGCTTATACGATATGAGTTATGTAGTGATTGGCGCAGTAAGCGTTGCTGTTTTATCCTTGCTGGCAATGATTAGCTTTGATTTTTTAATTAGAAAGGTACAAAAGCATGACAGAACCAATTATTCAATTTAAACATGTTGAGAAGCGTTTTAACGATCAAACAGTGATTCCTGATCTCAATTTCACAGTCAACAAGGGTGAATTTATAACGATTCTTGGTTCATCCGGTTCAGGGAAAACTACTACCTTGAAAATGATTAATGGGTTGATAGCGCCAAGTGCTGGTGAAATTTTAATTGATGGACAAAAGCTTCGGGAACTCGATCTAGTAAAATTGCGCCGGCACATGGGGTATGTTGTCCAACAGATCGGATTATTTCCACATATGACAATTGGACAAAATATTGCCGTTGTGCCTAAGATGCTGCATTGGGATAAGAAAAAGATTAGTAGCCGGGTTAATGAATTGCTAAATCTTGTTCAACTAACCCCCACTGAATATATAAACCGCTATCCTCAACAATTATCTGGGGGCCAACAACAACGCGTAGGAGTGGCAAGGGCCTTAGCAACTAATCCGCCATATGTATTATTTGACGAACCCTTTGGCGCACTGGATGCCTTAACAAGAATGGAATTGCAACGAGAGATAAAAAAGATTCATGAATCATTGGCAGAAAAGACTTTTATGTTTGTAACCCATGATATTAACGAAGCCTTATTTTTAGGCCAACGAGTAATGATCATGCATGAAGGACGTATTGTCCAATTTGCTACGCCAGAAGAAATTGTGCGTCATCCAGCGACCGAATTTGTTGAGCAGCTTTTAGGAACGATTCGCCAAAATCAAGATTTATGGAGGCGGCAATATGATTGAATATTGGAATGAGAATTGGCCGATAATGCTTGATGATGTCCGGCAACATGCAACGATGGTTCTTTCTTCATTAGCAATTGCCTTAGTGGTTGCAGTTGTAATAATCTTATTATTTTTGCGGCGCGAAAAATGGCTTAATAGTTTGGTCTATTTCTTTTCACTCCTATATTCGATTCCAAGTTTTGCATTTTTTGCTTTACTCTTACCGATTTCTGGATTAGGAATGAAAACCGCGATTATTGTTTTGACGATCTACTCTGAATATGTTCTATTGCGTTCCTTTATTACGGGAATCCGTGGAGTTGATCCACAATTAATCGAAGTTGGTGTGGGGATGGGGATGACATCTCGACAGGTTTTTCGTCAAATTCAATTGCCGCTAGCATTACCGGCAATTTTTAGTGGAATCCAAGTGGCCCTTGCCTCGACAATGGCAATGGCGACGATTGCAGCAACGATCAATGCCGGTGGTCTTGGGCAATTATTGTTTGAGGGACTGCAGGGGCAACAAGTAGTGCCAATTTTGTGGGGAACAGTTTTAACAATGGCTTTGACGTTAGTGTGCGCAGGAATTGTTCAATTGATTTCGTGGATATTGTTGCATCGGGGGAATAGAGTATTAAATACCTGAGCAAGAAATTAGTGGTATTCACTGAGAATGCCTATAATTAAAATAGGTAACGAAAATGAGGAGAGTGCTAAATGGACAAAAATGAATTAAAGAAATTAACGCCAATGCAATATGCTGTGACTCAAATGGGAGTTACTGAAAAACCATATAGTGGTAAGTATGATCGATTTGATGAACCAGGTATTTATGTCGATGTTGTTAGTGGGGAACCATTATTCTCATCATTAGATAAATATGATGCAGGGTGTGGCTGGCCAGCATTTACTAAACCGATTAAGAAGCGTGCTCTTACAGAAAAGCGCGATCAATCGTTTGGGATGGAGCGAACCGAAGTAAGAAGTAAGGAAGCTGATTCGCATCTAGGGCATGTATTTACTGATGGCCCAACTGAGCGCGGAGGATTGCGCTATTGCATCAATTCAGCCGCTCTGCAGTTTATCCCGGTTGATAAATTGCAAGAAGAAGGCTACGGAGAATATCTAAAGTTGTTTGATAAATAAAAAATGAGGATGGAAGAAACTTTTCCCCATCCCCATTTTTTAGTTTTAAATTTTATTTTTCTTCTAACATTGCATCATAAAGTGAAGGCCGACCACCTAATAAACGATTAATATAATAGGCGACTAAAGTAATTAATGTCATTGGCAAAATTTGTTCAACTGAGCCAACCATTTCAGTTACTAATAAGATTGCTGTAAATGGTAATCCTTCTGCCCCACCAAAATATGCAGCCATTGAAATTATAATGACGTTGACATAACAGCTAGCTGGGATTATTCCCATATGGATAAGAATGGTTCCCGTCAATGCGCCAATAACGGCTCCTAAAACAAATAAGGGCATGAAAATACCACCTGGGACAGTAGCACCATATGCGATCATTGTACCGCCGAAACGAAGGATGAAATAAACTAATAAAATTATGACCATTGCTTGCCAATTCGGTGAAAGGGACATCTTGGTGACATATTTAATAAAATCGTGACTACCACCAAGAATATAAGGGTTCCATAATCCAACAGGAATAACTAATAATAGCGGAATAATACTATGAAATTCTTTTGGGATAAATGTGATTTTGCTGTACCACCAAGTTAGGTTTAGTGCTGCAAATTGAAAACAGTATGCTAAGAAACCAATGACAACCCCCGCGATGATTAACCATGGATAAGATGCGACAGGCAATTTGGTTATGATTGGAATATATAGGCAAGGCTTAATGCCAAAAAACAAAAAAGTAATAAATGCAGAAACAATGGAAGAAGTTAAAGCGGGAATCCAAATTCGGGAATTGAAATTATGAGTCATTTCTTCTAATAAAAACATTGTTCCCGCTAAAGGAGCACTAAAAGCTGCAGATAAGCCAGCCGCAACGCCACACTCCATCAATAAATATTTATCTTTGTCCGTAAGATGAAAGAATTTTTCGTTAAAGCAGGCTCCAATACAGGCACCAATTTGGATACTTGGTCCTTCACGTCCCAAGAAAAGTCCTGGACAGATAGTAAGCAAACTAGCAACGAACTTTCGCCATAATACTGGCCACCAATGAATACGATGCTTTCCTAATAAAACAGCTTTTAATTGTGTAACGCCAGAACGAACAACATCTGTTTCATAAGGCTTAACAATTTTGCCGATTAACCATGCAACGATAAATGTTCCTAATATATATGGAATTAATAGCCAAGGATGTTTACCCATAAAAGGATAAATAATTGTAAGTAACGTAAGTGTATGGTCGATAATCCAGCGAAAGACCCCGACCACCAGACCAGTTACTACCCCAATAGCAATACTAACGCCAAGGTAACGGGAAATGATGGAGGTAAATGGTTTTCCTAAAATGTCCCGTGCCCGTTTGTGATATAAAGTATTTTCGTTTTTCACAAATACTGCCTCCAATAAGGTGTTTTTCTTATATTAGCATAAAAAGAGAGTGAACAATAACAGTCTACGAGAGATTAGCATTATTCACTCTGCTTTACTAAGAACTTTTTAATTAAATCTATGTTAGTGTTTACCATCCACAAATAAACTTATAATTAAAGCTACTAAAATTACGGAAAAACTTATAACAGGGATTACGTTACTTAATACTGATATTACGGTAAACACTCTTTTTTAATAATTAGGGTAATCATTTTAACATTTGCTTATTCTTCAAAAAAGTCACGAATAATTTGCTTGTAAGCTTTAATTGTAGCAACGAAACTAGAAATGGTTGTATATTCATCAGTTTGGTGAGCAACGTTCCAATCGTCACAGCCTAAAATTACAACTGGAAGGTCAGGACGATTTAATGTAAATACACTTGCGTCAGTTGCACCATTGATAATATCAAGTTTGATGTCGTTTGGATAGTTACGCTGGGCAGCATGGAGGGCAATTTGGACAAAATCGTTATTAGGTTCTGTCGCAATTGGATAAAAATCTTGAATAATTTTTAGTTCTAGTTGGAAAGGAGTTGTGTGGTTAATATATTCAAGTGCATCATTTAATCGATCTGCAACCTTAATATTATTAAATGATGCCGTAGGGCGGATATTTCCTTGCAGACTAGCACTGTCGGGGATGGTATTAACTTGAGACCCACCGTCGATAACTGTAATACTATGTTGAACTTTTCCGAGGTATTGATCATCTTTGGTGTTATCAAAAAGGTGTTTTTCTTCTTCGATAAACTTTAGCAGTCCTTCAATTGCATTAATACCGTTTTGAGGATGAGAACTATGGCAAGATTTCCCATAACTGGTAACGCGGTAATTTATACTCCCCGAGTGAGCAAAAATAACATTACCACCAGTTGGTTCGCCGACTACTAATGCATCAAGATCATCGGCAATTCCTTGCTTTTGTAAACGATACGCTCCAGGAGTACCAAGTTCTTCTCCGGCTGTAGCGATAAATCTAACAGTTCCTGATGGCAGCTGCCCAGCTTCTTTTAATTCGATTAATACAATAGCCTGAGCAGCCAGCCCACTTTTCATGTCAGCAGCTCCACGACCAAAAACATAATCACCATTAATTTCGCCACCAAAGGGATCATGTTGCCAGCGATCTGGATTGGATACTGCTACGGTGTCTTGATGTCCAGTGAGCCCAAGAATTTTTTTGCATTCACCAGTCCCAATTTCCGCAATCAAGTTTGCACGGCGATCACCAAATTCATCAACTTTTGAATGGATTCCGTGATTTGCTAAGAGTTTTTGTAAGTAGTGTGCTACTTCAATTTCATTCCCATTAACAGAATGGATTTTTATTAAATCCTGCAGTACTTTGACTTTTTCACTGACTTCCATAATAACCCCTCCTATATGTTAGCGATCTTGGTGGTTAAGCTTCTTAGCTAAAATATCGCCAACTACTTGAATGATTAAAACAAATAAAAGAACAAGGATAGTAGCGACGAGGGTTACGTCGTTGTTAAATCTATCGTAACCGTATGAAATAGCGGTATTACCCAAACCACCAGCACCAATTGCACCAGCCATTGCAGTAAGGCTAACTAAACTAATTAATGTAACGGTGGAGACACGGACAAGTTCAGAACGTGCTTCACGAAGGTAAACGTCAGTAATAATATCCCAGTTAGTAGCCCCGATAGCTTGGGCAGCTTCAATTTTACCGTGGTCAACACTTTCAAGTGCAACTTGAACTTGACGAGCATAGAAAGCAAATACACCTAATGAAAGTGGTACTAATGCGGCAGTCGTTCCGATCTGTGTCCCAACAATCAATTGTGTGAAGGGGGCAATGAAAGCCAACAAAATGATAAATGGAATTGCTCGGAAAACAGATACGACTTTGTCAACGATACTAAAAATAATTCGATTTTCTAAAATTCCGCCGGGTTCAGTAACCACAAGTGCAACTCCGAAGATTAATCCTAAAATCCCCCCGAAAATGGCTGGCCAGAAAGTCATGTAGATAGTTTGGACGATTGAGGTACCCCAACCGTTGTCACCACCCCAACCAAGTTGAATTACATTTGGTATAAGATTATTCATTCCAAATCCTCCGATCATCAATCTTTGTGACAGTAACATCGTTTTCTTTTAAGAAGTCAATAGCTTGTTGGCGTTTATCGGCATCGCCCTTGATAACCACAAACAGGGTACCGACTGGTGAGCCGGCCAAGACTTCAATGTTTCCATAAAGCATACTTGCTTCAACCTGCAGCTTC
Organism: Limosilactobacillus secundus; assembly: GCF_020784695.1. Taxonomy (NCBI): domain Bacteria; kingdom Bacillati; phylum Bacillota; class Bacilli; order Lactobacillales; family Lactobacillaceae; genus Limosilactobacillus; species Limosilactobacillus secundus. Next base: position 99,867 of record NZ_JAJGUA010000044.1, on the reverse strand, counting down.
TTATACAACTCGATAATGATTGATTTAGTCACGTTATTTGCATCGTAGACCAATTGCAGCAACTCTTCATCATTGGCAAGATGCCCAAGGTCAAATGCTTTAAGGGTATCGACTGCGGCTAAGGATCCTCCCACAAATTGTCGGGTTAAATCCTGCTGTGGTTGAAGGAATACTTTCTGTAAGGTACCACGTTCAATGATTTGTCCATATTCCATAACAGCAATTTTATTAGCTACTCGTTTAACAGCGTCCATTTCATGGGTAATGAGAACAATTGTTAAATCCAATTTATCGTTGAGCCGTTTGAGAAGATCCAAAATCTGGTTAGTATTTTGGGGATCGAGGGCAGAAGTAGCTTCATCAGAAATTAAAATTTCAGGATCGTTAGCTAATGCCCGGGCGATTGAAACACGTTGTTGTTCACCACCAGATAATTGAACAGGGTAGAATTCAGCCTTATCCTTTAAGCCAACTAAGTCTAAAAGTTCAAGCGCCTTTTTCTCTTTTGCGTCATCATCCAAGTCAGTATGTTTAAGAGCAAAAAGGACATTTTCAATTACTGAAGTTTCATTTAGTAAATTGAAGTGTTGAAAGATCATCCCAATTTTTCGCCGCTTTTCTTGTAACTCTTTATTGCTAATTTGCTGTTGATGGTCTTTGAAAAAAACTGTTCCATTAACTGTTACTGATCCAGCAGAGGGAAGTTGGAGGAGGTTAATGGTTCGAACTAATGTTGATTTACCAGCTCCAGAATAACCAACAATCCCATAAATATCGCCTTTTTCTACTTTTAAAGTAACATCCTTAACAGCATGAACAACCTGTTTTCGTTGCTTAAAAGTTACGCTAATGTTGTCTAAATCAATGATCGGGTTCGCCATATTAATCCTCCTTTATTTATTGAAGTTGAGATCCCAGGCAGGAATTTCTGCAGTTCCGTATAGTTTCTTAATTTCTCGTTTTGTTTTTTCAGTTTGGTAAGCACGTACAACATCTTTGTAAATCTTGTTATTCTTTTCGCTGCCTTTAACAGCAATGATGTTGACCCATTGCTTTGAATCCTTGTTAACTGGTTCAACGAAAATAGCACTCTTGTAATTAAGCCCAGCAGCTTGCGCATAGTTAGTATTAACTACTGCGGCATCGACGTTATCTAGTGACCGGGCTGTTTGATCAGCGGCTAATTCTTTAATCTTAAGATCGCGTGGGTTCTTAGAAATTGAACTTACGGTTGCAAGCTTTGTACCCTTCTTTAGGCTGATCAAACCAGCATTCTTTAATGCAAATAATGCCCGTGATTCGTTTGAAGCATCGTTTGGCACTGCGATCGTTCCCCCATTAGGAATTTCCTTTACACTCTTGTATTGCTTGGAGTATAACCGGATTGGAGTAATAAATGTATCACCTAAAGAAACAAGATCAGTTTTATGGGCTTTGTTCCAAGTTTGTAAGAATAACTTGTGTTGGAAGGCGTTTAAGTCAACATCGCCATTTTCCAAAGCCTTGTTTGGTTGGTTGTAATCAGTGAATCGTTTGAATTTTAAAGTAACATTGTACTTATCTTTAGCGGTTTTGCTTACTGAATTCCAAATTTCATCGTCTTGTTTTGAACCAGCCATAATCCCGACAGTAACAGTCCGTTTTGCTTGTTGTTGCGGACGGATAAAACTAAAGTATCCGGCAATAACAACGATAAGTGCAACTACTGACCAAATAATGATATTTCTTCTTTTCTTTCTCTTCATAGTAAAAACTCCCTTTCAATCAATTAAATATTTTCGTTGGTTAATTAAAACGTTAACTTGCTAGTAAATAAAAAAGCACTCGTCCCTTTATTCAAAGGACGAGTGCTTCGTGTTACCACCTTTATTTGCTGAATCTTCACAGACCCAGCCTCAGTAGGTTACTCTAATAAAATAATTAGAATTACCTAGCACTAATAACGTGTGCTAACCCGTTATCGACTAACAATCATCGATACCATTCCAAGCCCATCTTCAGTAGTTACGCTTGCTTCTTCACACCACCCAGAAGCTCTCTTAAAAGCCTCGCTACTTACTCTGCTTTTCGATATGTTTTAACGTTCAATTAATTATTATGTGTTTCATTATAATGATTCTCTAATGTTTGTCAACGCGTTTTTTAATTTAAATTTTGTTTTATTTGATTCATCAATCGTTTTTTATTTTGCCTATCTATAGTAATTAAAAAACAATTATGTTAAGATTAGAAAATAATTAAAAATCGAAAGGGGTCTTAGTAATGACACGAAAAGTTGGAGTTATCGGAATGGGTAATGTGGGGGCAACAGTTGCCCACTATATTGTGGCGATGGGTTTTGCAGATGACCTAGTTCTGATTGACAAAAACGAAGCAAAGGTTAAGGCAGATGCACTTGATTTTGAAGACGCAATGGCTAATTTGCCTTTCCATACCAATATTACTGTTAATGATTACAGTGCATTGAAGGATGCGGATGTAATTGTATCTGCGTTAGGCAATATCAAACTTCAAGATAATCCTAATGCTGATCGTTTTGCGGAACTTCCATTTACCCGCCAAGCGGTAAAAGAGGTTGCTCAAAAGATTAAGGAAAGCGGCTTTAACGGCAAGATCGTGGCCATTACTAACCCGGTTGATGTTATTACCTCGCTCTACCAAAAAATAACTGGCCTTCCGAAGAACCATGTATTAGGAACAGGAACACTGCTTGATTCTGCACGAATGAAGCGGGCGGTGGCTGAACGGCTTAATTTAGATCCGCGTTCTGTGGATGGCTATAATCTTGGTGAGCATGGTAATTCGCAATTTACAGCATGGTCCACGGTTCGCGTTCTTGGCCGTCCATTAACTGAATTAGCAGATAAGCGTGGATTAGACTTAGAAGAGCTTGATAAGGAAGCTAAGATGGGAGGCTGGACTGTCTTTCAAGGAAAAAAATATACTAATTATGGGGTTGCAACAGCAGCAGTTAAGCTCGTCAATGCAATTTTATCTGATTCATTAACTGAATTACCGGTATCAAATTTCCGTGAAGAATATGGAGTCTACTTATCGTACCCAGCGGTTGTTGGCCGTGATGGCGTTGTAGAGCAAGCACAACTTGACTTGACAGAAGAAGAACTGCAAAAACTGCAAACATCAGCCGATTTCATTAAGGAAAAGTATCAAGAAAGTTTGCAAGCAAAAGATTAAGGAAAATTTAAATAAAGAAAATAGACTAGCATAAAAAAATTATGCATGGTAGAGTTGCTTCTATACTTAACAAATAAAAGTGGCGTCATCAGATAAATTTGGTGGCACCACTTTTATTCTGTAAAAATATAGAAAGGAAATATATCATGACAAAAGAAGTAAAGCGTATAATCTTTGTAGTTCTTTTTTGTGAGTTTTTGATTTGCCTCGGAATGAGTCTTATCTTCCCAGTTGAACCGTTCATTAAAAATGAATATCACTTTACTGCCTTTGACATGGGGGTGATGTCTTCCCTATTTGCGTTTGTGCAATTTATTGCTTCACCCATTGTTGGTCGGATTTCAGACAAAGTTGGACGAAAACCAATGTTAGTATGGGGATTGCTGATATTTGCGATTGCTGAATTTGTTTTTGCCTTAGCACAGCATTTATGGTTATTTGACTTATCACGAGCGGTAGATGGATTATCAGCAGCTATGTTTGTGCCAACATCAATGGCATTAGCGGCAGACATTACTAGTGAAAAAGACCGCGCCAAAGTTATTGGGTGGTTATCAGCAGCTTTTAGTGGGGGATTAATTTTAGGGCCAGGTCTTGGTGGAATGTTAGCGCATGTAAATTATAAATTCCCATTTTGGGTTGCTGGTATTCTGGGATTGATTAGTACGGTTGTTGCTTGGCGCTTTCTACCTCACGATGAAGATGAATTATTTAAGAGTGAAACTAAAAATCCAGAAAATGAATTATTGACTGGTGGTTGGAGTCAGTTGAAACAAATTATGACTCCAATACTAATTACGCTCTTTGGAATGATCTTTGTAGCTTCATTTGGGTTAGCTGGCTTTGAAAGTATCTATAGTTTATATGTCAATGAAGTTCATAATTTTGACTTAAACGCAATTGCGCTTGTTTTAACCCTCAACGGGATTATTTCGCTTATTCTGCAAGTCTTTTTCTTTGATCGGCTAGTTCGTTGGCTGGGAGAAGTTCGACTAATGCGATACAGTTTTTTCCTTAGTTTAGTTGGAACGATCATGGTGATTTATGATCACAATCATTGGCATATCATTATTGCAACCTTGTTTGTTTTTGAAGCGTTCGATCTGTTGCGCCCAACAATTACTACATTGTTAACTAAGATGAGCAAGACAAACCAAGGATTATTGAACGGGGTAAATATGTCATTAACAAGTGTGGGGAATATTATTGGACCTCTTATTAGTGGCTATCTATTAGATGTTAATTATCAATATCCATATTGGTTCGTATCGATCTTCCTAATTATTTCCTGGGTAATAACGCTTGTTTTAGGACGGGAAAGAAAAGCAGCTGCTAACGATTAAATATTTAATTTTATTAAGAAACGAAAATAGCGAGAAATTAGGAAAAACAAAACTTTTCTAATTTCTCGCTATTCTTGTATTTATACTTAATTTTGTCGTGCCTGTTGCAGTGCATCCTTAGTTGCCTCTTTAATTGCACGGCTTGTTGCACTGGCCCCAGTAATGCCATCTACGTCTACACTATTAGCCGCAATAATTTTACCGGGAAGTTCATCTAAAGCCCATTGACCCATTTCCGATTCATGATGTTTGATTACTTGTAAATCTTGAATCTTATCATCTTGGTAGGTTAATAAGACTTCTAATTCACCGCCATAAGCACTAAAGCCACTTCCAATATATTGATTTCTGTCTATTTCTCTCATTTTATTATTCATAATCTTCTAATTTAAATCATATTATTTTGGCCTGTTACGCAGAGTGATAATAGTGGACAAGTTTGACATTTAGGATTTCTTGCCGTACAGACATACCTACCCCAAAAAATCATACTATGATGAGCATCTAACCAGTGTTCAGGAGGAATGGTTTTCATTAACTTCTTTTCAATTGCAAGAACGGATGCTGTGGGTTCAACCATTCTAAGGCGGCGAGCAACACGACTAACGTGGGTGTCAACTGGGAAAGCTGGAATGTTAAAGCATTCTGCAAGGACCACATCAGCAACTTTCCTCCCGACGCCAGCTAAGGTCATTAGCTCTTTGAGAGTGTGGGGAACCTCGCCGTTAAAGTCAGTAACAATTTGTTGAGAAGTTTTGACTAAGAATTTAGCTTTATTTCGATAAAGCCCTAATCTTTTGATATAAGGCTCCACTTCCGCGGGTTCAATCCCTGCTAAATCTGCTGGCAACGGGAAACGAGCAAATAGTGTTGGCGTTACTTCATTGACAGATTGATCTGTTGACTGTGCACTCAAGATTGTAGCCAAGAGGAAGTGGTAGTTTGTGTCAGCAATCAAAGTTGTTCCTGCTTCGGGAAATGTTTGTCGCATGACCTTGATTGAGTAACGAATTTCATCTGGTGATAACATATAAAATCACTCTTTTCGAATATGATTATAACTATTTTAACCCGAATGATTAAAATAGCGAAGGGTAATAACCTCATTTTATACTCATTAAATTATTATTTGTAAAATTGGTGGTTAGCAATATGACATCAATTTATGTTAAGGAAAAAATGTTTAATATGGATGTAAATGTAGAAATCGCTTTCTTTAATTAATTTAAATAAACGATTGACCAGAGAAGAGCACCTTGGTAAAATATATTAAAGATTTTCTTATAATTCTAATCAAATTTTAATTATTTAGAAAAGGAGGATGATTATGAGTTTTTGGAAAACAATTACACGTAAAGAAGACCCGCGTGTTTATGATAATAAAGACGGTCATTTGGTTCGATCTTTGAAGGTGCGGGACTTTTTAGCTTTAGGTGTTGGAACGATTGTGTCCACTTCCATTTTCACTCTTCCTGGTGAAGTGGCCGCAATGCATACTGGACCTTCAGTAGTTATCTCTTTTTTAATTGCTGCGATCGTGGCCGGGCTAGTTGCCTTCGCCTATGCAGAAATGGCTGCTGCAATGCCGTTTGCTGGTTCAGCCTATTCATGGATTAACGTCGTGTTTGGAGAGTTTTTTGGTTGGATCGCTGGTTGGGCACTATTAGCTGAATACTTTATTGCCTTGGCCTTTGTTGGGTCTGGTCTCTCTGCTAACTTCCGGGCCTTATTTGTTCCACTTGGCTGGAAGCTGCCTGCTTCATTATCAAATGCTTTTGGTACAGAAGGCGGAGTTGTTGATCTTGTTTCAGTTGTTGTAATTATTTTAGTAGCTCTCTTAATTTCACGCGGGGTATCACAAGCTGCTCGTGTTGAAAATCTTCTTGTTATTCTCAAAGTTTTTGCAATTTTACTTTTTATTGTTGTTGGCTTAACCGCTATAAAAGCAAGCAATTTTATGCCATTTGTTCCACAATACCATGAGACAGCTAATGGTGCATTTGGTGGTTGGCAAGGTATTTATGCCGGGGTATCGATGATTTTCCTTTCTTATATCGGATTTGACTCAATTGCTGCTAACTCAGCGGAAGCAATTAATCCACAAAAAACGATGCCACGTGGAATCCTTGGTTCCTTAGTAATTGCAGTTGTTCTTTTTATCGCAGTTAGTCTTGTGTTGATTGGGGTATTACCATATCAACAATATGCTAACAGTGCTGAACCAGTAGGGCTTGCATTACGTGCAGCTCATCATAGTGGTGTAGCAACTGTTGTTCAAACAATTGCTGTTCTAGGAATGTTTACCGCCTTGATTGGGATGAGTATGGCTGGTTCGCGGTTGATTTACTCATTTGGTCGTGATGGAATGTTACCAGAATGGCTTGGAAAACTTGATGAACATAATCGACCAAACCGAGCACTTTGGACACTTACAATTGGTGCTGTTTTGATCGGTGCTTTCTTCCCATTCGCTTTTCTTTCCCAATTGATCTCTGCCGGTACATTGATCGCATTTATGTTTGTTTCACTTGGGATTTATGCGTTACGTCGTCGTGAAGGAAAAGATATTCCAAATCCTTCATTCAAAATGCCGTTCTATCCAGTATTACCAGCTCTTGGTTTTCTTGCTTCATTAACTGTGTTTATGGGATTAGATTACCAGGCAAAACTTTACGCGGGGATCTGGTTTATCTTTGGCTTAATTATTTACTTTGCTTATGGAATACGTCACTCGTCAATGGCAAAGAAAGAAGATGGACAAAATGTTAAAAACGAAGCTGAAGCAGGGGAAAACGAATAGAGATGTTTTATTAGAAGAAGAAAATGCATTTGCAACTGCTGCCCGGATTAAGTACTACGATATTGTATTAGATCATGGACGGGGCGCAACGGTGACTGACATTGAAGGAAATGACTATATTGATTTGCTTGCCAGTGCTAGTTCCACTAATACTGGTCATGCGCATCCACGAGTAGTGCAAGCTATTCAAGAACAAGCAGCTAAAATGATTCAGTATACTCCAGCGTACTTTGCTAATTCGCAGGCAGCGCGGTTAGCACCTCGATTAGCAGAATTAGCGCCGATAAGTGGACCAGTTGAAATGGTATGGGGTAATTCTGGTTCGGATGCTAATGATGCAATTATTAAATTTGCGCGAGCATATACTGGCCGTCAATATATCGTTTCCTTTACCGGGGCCTATCATGGATCAACTTACGGTTCAATGAGCTTGTCAGGTGTTTCATTAAACATGACAAGAAAAATGGGTCCAATGCTACCGGGCGTAGTAAAGGTACCATTCCCTAGTCCATGGGAACGATTAACTAATGAAAGTGACGAAGCGTTTGTTGAGCGGATGTTTCATCAATTCATGCTGCCTTTTGAAACTTATTTACCAGTGGATGAAGTAGCTGCAATTCTTATTGAGCCAATTCAGGGTGATGGGGGAATTGTAAAAACTCCGCCTGCTTATATGCAAAAGGTATATGAGTTTGCTAAAGCTAATGGAATTCTCTTTGCTGTTGATGAAGTTAATCAGGGGATGGGCCGGACCGGTAAGTGGTGGTCGATCCAGCATTTTGGGATTGAGCCGGATTTGATGTCTGTTGGTAAATCTCTAGCTTCTGGAATGCCGCTCAGTGCAATGATTGGTCGTAAAGAGATTCTAGAATCATTAGGGGCACCAGCGAATGTTTACACTACAGCCGGTAATCCGATTACGACTGCGGCAGCGAACGCGACCTTGGATGTTATTCAAAATGAGCATCTTTTAGAGCGTTCACAACAACTTGGTAAAAAAGCAGCTGACTTCTTTAAGCTTGAACAGCAAAAATATCCCTTTGTGGGTGATGTTCGGATGTACGGGCTTGATGGTGGTATTGATATCATTGATCCAGCAACAGGAAAAGGTGATACAGAAGCAACAACCAAGTTAATGTATCGCATCTTTGAATTAGGGGCGATTATCATTAGCTTACGGGGAAGCATTCTTCGGTTCCAGCCACCATTGGTTATTACAGAAAAGGAATTAGATCAAGCATTTGCGATGATTGATCAAGCATTTGCGGAATTAGCCGCTGGTAAATTAGCAGCTCCTGCAAATGCAGAAGAGTTGGGTTGGTAACTCTTGCAATTCAAGACCATCTTCGGGTATACTTTAAGCGCCATCTTAGCTCAGCTAGGTAGAGCACATCCATGGTAAGGATGAGGTCGGCGGTTCGAACCCGCTAGATGGCTTGTAATAAGTTAAAAAGAGATTTAGAAAAACAATTTGTTTTTCTAAATCTCTTTTCTTCTTTTAATAATATGACTTGCTAGTAATATAATTAGGATTGAAAATATAGCTATGTTAAAATCAAAATTATGTAGCATTAGCTTAATTGATAAATTGGAGGAAAAGAAATGGAATTTATTGCAGTGTTGGCGGGGTTATTGCTTGCGACACAGATCGTAGCACACTTGTGTCGTCGCGTTGAGATTCCAGAAGTGATTGGACAAATCCTGGTTGGAATCATTGCAGGACCCGCTGTTTTAGATTGGGTTCATTTAAACTCAATGATGAATGAATTTCAAGAAATTGGGGTTATTATCTTGATGTTCATCGCAGGATTGGAGAGCGACCTATCCTTACTAAGGAAATACTTGAAGCCTGCTGTTGTTGTGGCGTTTTTGGGGGTAATTATTCCCATTGTAATTATGGGGCCGGTAAGTTATATGTTTGGCTTTACTAAGCTTGAATCATTGTTTATCGGGGTTATTTTCGCAACAACATCTGTTAGTATTTCAGTTGCAGTATTACGTGAATTTAAGCGCCTGGATAGCCGAGAAGGGGCAACAGTCCTTGGAGCAGCAGTTGCCGATGATATTATTGGTGTTATCTTATTAAGTGTGATGATTAGTGTAATCAATGGAAGCAGCAATAGTGGTCATGGTAATGGCCAGCCTTTAGGAATTGTCCTCTTGATGCAGTTAGTATTCTTTGGTGGAACTTACCTATTGATTCGTTGGTTAGCACCTTACCTGATTCATATGAGTGATCGCCTATTAACAGTTGCTTCAACGTCGGTAATGGCGATGATTATCTGTTTAGGCATGGCCGCAATTGCTGATTATGTTGGCTTGAGTGGGGCTGTTGGCTCCTTCTTCGCCGGAATTGCTGTGGCTAACACCAAGCATAAAGAAGTTGTTGACCGGAGTTTTATTCCAATTGGATATGCAATGTTTATTCCGCTATTCTTTGTCAGTGTAGGCTTGAACATGCGCTTTGATAATATTGGTGAATCGTTTGTCTTTGTTATTGTAATGACAATCCTTGCATGCTTAACAAAACTGCTTGGATGTGGAGCGGGTGCTAAGCTATCTGGCTTTAGCATGCCAAGTTCTTATGTTGTCGGTAGTGGGATGGTTGCCCGTGGTGAAATGGGATTGATTACAGCCCAGATTGGTTATGAAGCACATCTTCTTTCGCCAATGTATTATTCAGATGTAATTACCGTGATTATTATCGCAACTGTATTAGCGCCATTTATTTTAAAGAATGCATTGAAACGATCAGCCAACGAACTTGAGTAAAGGGGGCTTTTGATGGAAAATCATGAACGAGAAACGGAGCAAGCGCGGGTTGATAATGTTGAAAAACAAATTGACCAACAGGTAGCTGCTACCACTAAAGCTGTTGAAGATGCTCATCGTGAAACACGGGCAGTTGAACGTAATTATAGTGAAAATGCATCTATTAACCGTTATGAAGTTGATGATATTGCCGAATCTCGGTCAATGATTGAACAGCAGCGCCAATTGGTTTCGCGAGCAGCGGAAAGTGAATCAATTCTAAAGCACCAGTTAAGAACTTTAAAAAACTTAAAAGGATCACCGTATTTTGGACGGATTGACATTCAGGATCCTGGTGAAGATAAAAGTGAAACGCTATACATTGGTACTTCTTCCTTAATGAATGAGGATAAAACAGACTTTTTAATTTACGACTGGCGGGCACCGATTTCTGGGGTTTACTATAACGGTACCCTTGGGAAAGTTAATTATGAAACGCCAGCTGGGATACAAACCACGGAATTAAAAAAGAAACGCCAATTTACTATTAAGGATGGTAAGATCACTAACATGTTTGATACCAATGAAACGGTTGGTGATGAAGTTTTGCAAGCGGCTCTTGGAAAGCAAAATGACCAGTATATGCATAATATTGTGGCAACAATTCAAAAAGAACAAAATGATATTATCCGTGATACGCGTAGTGACCTTTTACTAGTACAAGGAGTTGCCGGTTCGGGAAAGACCTCAGCGATCCTTCAACGAATTGCATACTTGCTTTATCATAGTCGAACGGAATTGAACGCTGACCAGATTGTCCTCTTTAGTCCTAATAATTTATTCAGCCACTACATTTCTGAAGTTTTGCCAAGTCTTGGTGAAAGAAATATGCGGCAAGTAACATTAGAAGGTTTTATCCGTCGGCGCTTTGAAGGATTACAAGTAGAAACATTATTTGATCGCTATGAAGAACGGCAACAGCCGGAAAATGCTTCTCATGTTGTTGCTGACTTTATTGAAAGTGAATCTTTTATGACGTCAATTGCACGTTATGTTGAGAAAATGACAATTGCTGATTTACAGTTTGCTGATATTCGCTTTAATGGTCAAGTTTTCTTTTCGGCTGATCATATCAATGATCTTTATAAAGAATTACCATTGAAAATGGCTCCTGCTGATAAGTTAGTTCAATTAAAAAATAAGTTAATTCGTGAATTGCAACGGCGGGTTAAAGATGAAGCTAAAAAGGATTGGGTAGCTAAAGAGCTAGATTCACTTGATCTACAACAATTGCACAATCTTTATGGTAAGAAAACAATTGATGATTTTAAGGATGAAGATGAACAATATGCTTACCTTTCACGGCGCTTAGCTAAACGACGCTTACGTGTTATTGCAGACGCAATCTATAATAATTATTTTCTTGATTTTTATAATCAATATAATAAGTTTTTGCATCAGGTTGAAGTTCCTAAGACAATTAGTCAGCGGGAATGGGCGACAATGATTCTTGCTTTTCAAGATGAGATTGAATATCATCGGCTAGAATTAATGCATGCGGCCCCTTTGATGTATCTGCGTGATTTGATTTCCGGGACAGGACAAAATCGTTCTTTTCAATATGTATTTATTGATGAGATGCAAGATTATTCAACAGCGATGTTAATTTACTTAAAACACGCTTTTCCCCAAGCTAAGTTTACGGTCCTCGGTGATAGTGAACAGGCTCTTTTTAAGCCGTTGCAGTTACCGGAAGAGCTATTAAATAAACTTAGTGGGGTATTAAAGGCTAAGCGACCTAATCTAATTGCTTTACGGCGGAGTTATCGTTCCACAACGGAGATTACTAATTTTGCGAAGGCCTTGTTGCCAGATGGAGATAAGATAATTTCCTTTACTCGCCATGGGAAAAAACCACGCTTGTTAGTCCGTTATTCTGATAAAGAGAGTCAGCAAAGTTTGTTAGATGAGACGCTTAAACTAGCTGACGAACATGAAACTGTAGCGATCTTAACCAAGAATCAAGAGCAAGCTACTGCTATTTATCAATTACTTCACCGACAAAAGATTGAAAATATTCATCTCCTAGATAAGAATGCAAGTGAATTGCCAAAGGGGATTTTAATTCTCCCAATTTACTTAGCAAAGGGACTCGAATTCGATGCTGTTCTTGCTGCGGATGTCTCTGCTAAAAACCTAGCTAATACTGATGAAGTTGGCATGATCTATACAATGGCATCACGAGCAATGCATGAACTGGTACTTTTAAGCAATGGTTCAGTTAGTGATGCAATTAATGAGAAAGCTGGACGTCTTTTGACAATTGAGTATCAATTACCAAATAAAAATTAAATTTTTCTATTGATTAAAAACGCTTTCGAGGGATGCTGACTTATGATAAGCTAATGGAGTAGATATAGAAAAAGGAGATGCTTCGCCATGGTTAAAGACGAATACACACTTGTACTAGTAAAGCCTGATGGGGTAAAAACTCGTCATATTGGAGATATTATTACCCGTATTGAACGGAAAGGGTATAATATTGAAGCTCTTAAGATGATTGATCCATCAGAAGAAAAGCTTCGTCAGCATTATTTTGATAAAGTTGACAAACCATTCTTCCCTGAATTATTAGAATACATGACAGAAGGGCCAATTGTAGGAATTGTTGTTTCTGGTACGAATGTAATTCAGGCCATTCATAACATGGCAGGAGCTACTAACCCTGGTGAAGCTGAATGGGGAACAATTCGTGGTGACTATGGTCGTGAATGGCCTGATGGCAACTTACGAAATATCATTCATACGTCTGATAACGTTAATAGTGCTACTCGCGAAATTGGTATTTGGTTCCCAGAATTTGATATTAAAGATAAGCAGTAGAAAATAAAAAGACTGAGAGAAAATTTTTTCTCTCAGTCTTTTTATTTTTCATTTGCCTTTTGTTGACGTTTAATCTTTCGTTGTACTGCTAAGGTATTACGCTCCCAGAAGACTCCATCAGTGTAGCCTTGAATGCTAGAATCGTCTTTGGCTTGATTTAGTCGGTACTGTCCCCATGCACAATATAAGAGGCTTTGCTCGATTCCAAGATAGTGGCGATTGAGCTTAGCGGCAGTTACTAAACTCGAACCGGAACCAGCAAAAGGATCAAAAATGAAGTCATTGGGATTAGAACTGGCAAGAATAATTTTTGCAAGCAATTTCTCGGGTTTTTGGGTTGGATGACCAGTATTTTCTGGCATTGACCAATACGGAATTGAAATATCATCCCAAAAATTAGAAGGCATTGTATCCCGAAAGTTACCATTTTTAGTAGCTTGCCAGTCTTTAGCAATCCCATCTTGACGATAAGGAGCTACTACCTGTCGTCGCTGTTTAACTTGGTCGACATTAAAAGTATAATCACTTGGGTTAGTGGTTAAAAACCAAATATCCTCCATCCCGTTTTTCCAATTTTTCATTGCCCCCCGGCCCTTTTCTCGCTGCCAAGTAATCCGGTTTTGAATTGTAAAATTTTTTTCGAGGATCGGTGCTAGGGCCATACTGGTTGCCCAATCAGAAAAAACATAGATACTAGCATTTTCTTTTAATAATGGCTTTAAGAGGTTAATCCATTTTTGCGTGTAAGTTTGATATTGGCTTGTGGACATTTTTTTAAAGCATAAACCATCATACTGTTTATTAAGGTTGTAAGGAGGGTCAATAAGGGCAAGATCAATTTGATGTGGTGATAATTTAGTCATTACTTTGAAGGAATCTCCGTTGATAATCTTATCGGATATTGTCTGGAGATTATCAGTAGGTTGAATAATTTGATTGAGGAGCTCAGGTGAAGTTTCCTCAAGCGTGAAATCGATTGTTTTATTTCTTTTTGAGCGCATATAGACCACTCCTGTTCGACGTTTAATATTATTATACTTGTCATGTTCAGGATTGTCTTGCCTTTTTAGTAGGAGTTGGATTAAAATTAAATATATTAAGTAGCGCGAGCCTTAGCGAGGGACGGGTCGGTGAAAAGGTCCCCAAAGTGCGAAATGGTCACAACAAGATACATAATGAGCGGCAATAATGATTGCAATTTAGGTGGCACCGCGCGAAAAGCGTCCTATTTAGTGTATATGACTAAGTAGGGCGTTTTGTAATTTAGGAGGAATTTAAAATGGCAGAAGAAAGACACGTTATTTTAACTGGTGATCGACCAACTGGTAAGTTGCATATTGGACACTATGTAGGTTCGTTAAAAAATCGGGTTGAATTACAAAATACGGGTAAATATGATACCTTTATCATGATTGCTGACCAACAAGCATTAACTGATAATGCCCGGGATCCTGAAAAAATCCGTCGTAGTCTCCATGAAGTTGCCCTTGATTATTTGGCGGTTGGAATTGATCCAAAGAAGTCAACAATCTTGGTTCAATCACAGATTCCAGCATTGAGTGAATTAACGATGCACTATCTTAACTTAGTAACTATTGCACGTTTACGCCGAAACCCAACTGTTAAGACTGAGATTAAGCAAAAGAAGTTTGGTGAAAGTGTGCCAGCTGGATTCTTTACTTATCCAGTAAGCCAAGCAGCAGATATTACGGCATTTAAGGCTGATACAGTGCCGGTTGGTGATGACCAAGAACCAATGCTTGAACAAACTCGTGAAATTGTGCGGACATTTAACCGTATTTACCAACAAGACATTTTAGTTGAGCCTGAAGGGGTATTCCCACCAAAGGGCCAAGGACGAATTCCAGGACTAGATGGCAATGCAAAGATGAGTAAGTCGCTTGGCAATGCAATTTATCTTTCTGATGATGCTGATACAGTGCAAAAGAAAGTAATGTCGATGTATACTGATCCAACACATATCAAGGTTAGTGATCCTGGTCATGTTGAAGGAAATACTGTCTTTACTTACCTTGACATCTTTGATCCAGACAAAGAGCAGGTTGCTAAATTGAAGGAGCAATACCAAGCTGGTGGCCTTGGGGATGTTAAGATCAAACGTTACTTAAATGAAGTCCTTGAAGCTGAACTTGAACCAATTCGCAAGCGACGCGAAGAGTATGCAGCTAATATTGATTATGTTGATCAAGTTCTTAAAGAAGGCTCAGCACGGGCAAACAAGGTTGCTAATCAGACACTTAAAGAAGTTCGTGATGCAATCGGGATTAACTACTTTGACTAAAAATATAAACTAAAAAAGCGAGGTTGCTAGGAAAATAAGTTTTTCCCTGAGCCTCGTTTTTTTTCGTGTCTCCCATAGCAGAACATGGTAACATAAAAGAGATGTATTTATACGAAAAATAATTAATTAAAGCGGAGGTGAAAATGGTGGAAAACCTCGCGATTGTAGACCTCGGCTCAAACTCGGCCCGAATGGCAATAACAGAAATTGCTCCAGATGGACGATTTCGTGAAATTCGACGTGTAAAAGAAAATACACGTTTATCTGAGGGAATGGGACGAGAAAAAATGTTACAAGAGAGTGCAATTGAACGAACAATTGCGGCTTTAAAACGATTTAAAAAAATATACCAAGAGATTCCTAATATTAAAGTTCGTGCGATCACAACTGCTGCAGTTCGGCAGGCACGAAATCGTCAAGAGTTTTTGAATCGTGTTCAACAAGAAGTCGGTATTCATCTACAAGTTTTATCTGGTAAAAAAGAAGCCTATTATGATTACCTAGGCGTTGTTCGGACATTGCGACTTAACCACTGTTTGATTCTAGATGTTGGTGGAGCAAGTTGTGAATTGATATTGGTGCAACAGCGAAAAGCACGTAATTTGATTTCTATTCCGGTGGGAGCTGTTAATTTATCAGAACAATACCACTTAAATGGCTATGTTCGCTCGGCAGACCTTTTTCGTGCTCAGGTAGCTATGAATGAACGATTGACTAAGATTCCGTGGTTACGATATGCAACGCGTGTTCCGATTGTTTTATTAGGTGGTGCTAACCGAACTTTAGCGCGTATGACTCAATCCTATCATCACCATCACCGCCGAAACGGTTCGATTCATGGGTATCAGCTTTCTTCACGAGTAGTATTTGCTACTTACCGTGAATTGTTAAATCGTAACTTGGCCCAGCGTAAACGGATGCCTGGTCTAGAACCGGAACGAGCAGACATTATTATTGGTGGAATGCTGCCTCTTGTAACCCTTTTGCAACGCAACAGTGATGGCCGGGTTATTTTTTCAGAGAGTGGTGTCCGCGAAGGAATCATCACTGAATATGTAAATCAAAGGAAGCGACACCATGACTGATTGGCAACACGGTTTTTATAAGTTATCTGCCGATGATCGACGTCAGCAATTGGCAAAAGCTCGTCACCTATCTCCCATTGAAGAGCAAGTATTAGCAAATACAAGTTCAGATTTAGGGGATGAGTTAGTCGAAAATTATATTACTGATTATTCTTTGCCTGAAGGAGTAGCCTTAAACATAACAGTAAATGATCGACCGTACGTTGTGCCAATGGTAATTGAAGAACCATCAGTCATAGCTGCTGCTAGCAATGGCGCGCACCGGGTAAGCAAGTCGGGTGGATTTACTGCTCCTCAGCAAGACCGGCAATTAGTGGGCCAAGTTGTATTAGATGACGTAACCAATAAAGCAGCAGTTAAATCATGGCTATTAGAACACCAAGATGAGATTTTAACAATTGCTAACCAGGCTCATCCCTCAATGCAGGCACGAGGTGGGGGCGCAACGTCAATGGAAGTTCGCACTCCTGGTGACTTCATTAGCATTGATTTGGGGATTGACGTTTGTCAGGCAATGGGAGCCAATAGTGTCAATACGATGGCAGAAGCAGTTGGAAAATGGTTAACGAATCAGGGCTTCCATGTTATTACCGCAATTTTAAGCAATCTTGCAACGCAGAGCCTTCAAACTGCTACCTGTAAAGTTGCCTTTCGATACTTAGCTACCCCCGCGATGAATGGTAAAGAGGTTGCTCAACGAATTGCTCGTCTTAGTGATCTTGCACAAGTTGATCCTTATCGAGCAGCTACTCATAATAAAGGAATAATGAATGGAATAGATGCGGTTATGATCGCCAGTGGAAATGATTGGCGGGCAATTGAAAGCGGAGCCCATGCCTATGCTGCTCGTGATGGACAATATCGCGGCTTAAGCACTTGGACAATTCAAGACGACTACTTGGTAGGGAAAATTGTTCTTCCTTTACCAGTTGGTGTAATTGGTGGTTCAATTGGATTAAATAAGATGACAAAGATAAACTATCATATTAGTCAAATTAAGAGTGCCGAAGAGTTAGCAGCAGTGACAGCAAGTATCGGGTTAGCACAAAATTTGGCTGCTTTACGAGCATTGACAACTACTGGGATTCAAGCTGGTCATATGAAACTCCAATATCGCTCGTTAGCGGCAAGTGTCGGAGCGACGCCAGCAGAAGTACCGTTAGTGGTAGCTCAATTAAAGCAGCGATCACATGTTGACCAAGCACTTGCTAAAGAAATATTATCAACGATTAGAAAGGATCAAGTTAATGACTGAAGAGAGAATTACACTAAATAAAGAAAATCAAGCACTCCTTGATCAGGTTAACAGTCTATATCCTGAAGGTAGTGTCTTTGTTCAGTTTCATGGTGACAAGTCAGGATACGTTCGCCATGACCAAGCAACTCAGCAAACTATTCCTGGTGCCTTGGTTATTATTGTGACTGACTTGACTGCCCCAAATTACACCGCTTCACACGAATTACTGCACCTTTTGATGTTGCTAAAAGGTTTTCCACAAATCTTTTTCCAACTATCTCTTGGTGATAAGGAACTCGATGAACAGATGATGATTATGTCAACGGATTTGTATAACATTGCCATGCATCGAGTAGTGGTTGCGGAACAACGTAAGCATGGTTTTATTACCGATGAGATTGAAGAGCAGTATCTAAAGGGGATTGAACACACATTAACTCCGGAAAAAGAGGAAGATGATGAACGGACGTTACGGTTATTAACCCTTTTGGATGCCTTAGTCTTTTATGGTGATCACATTTCAAAGTATGAAAAAACTTTGGCAGAAAAGTACCCTCTCGCACTAACTGCAGCAAAAAAGATGTATGCTGAGATTACAAAGAAGCCAATTAAGTCACCATTCGATATGCGCCGGTCAATTGTTAAGATTTATGCTTTGTTTGATCAACAAATGCAAGAATGGGGATTACCAGCCTTACATAATAATGAATATACAACTCTCTCACCGGTATTAAGTGCCCGGCAATTACGTTTAGAGATGCGTCAAGTTTTTGAAATCTATCACTCTGATATGAAAGAACGGGGGACAGATAAGCGCGCCTATGTTGGTCTTCGGCGGAGTGATGGTCAAAATTCGTTTACTCTTCCGGCACCGGCTCAAAATGCGCCAGAAGAATTTAAGAAGATATATGATCAATCAGTGAAGGAATTTCTTGAACAGAATAGCATTCCATACATTGTAAGGAAGTGAGTTAGATGGATGCGACGATTCAAAAAACATTTGACGACGCAAAAAATATTGTCTTTCTAACAGGAGCTGGTGTCTCAACTGCTTCTGGTATTCCTGATTTTAGGTCAGCAAACGGTTTATATACGCAAAATCGGAATGCTGAATATTATTTAAGTCACCGTTATTTTGCTAGTGATCCAGAAGGCTTTTACGAATTTTGCAAGCAAAATTTGTATTTTCCAGATGCAAAGCCTAACGTAATTCATCAAAAACAGGCAGCGTTGACGCAACAGGATCGTGCGACAGTTATAACGCAAAATATTGATAACTTATATGAAGAAGCTGGAACAAAACACTTAATTGATTTTCATGGAAACCTCTTCCACGTTTATTGTGAAAAGTGTCATGAAACAGTTCCGGTGAGTGAATATTTGAATAGTCGCTTGCATCAAAAGGATAATGGTCCCTTGCGTCCGGATATTGTGTTATATGATGAAGGAATTAAGCAAGAGGATATTGTCAATTCTGTCAAGGCAATGCAACAAGCTGATTTAGTTGTGATTGTGGGTACTTCGATGAAAGTATACCCATTTGCGGGCTTGCTAGATTACCGCAATCCAAATGCAAAGGTGATTGCTGTTAATCAGCAGTTATTGCAATTTCCTTTTGACTTTCAAATGGTTCAAGACGACGCAACAAAATTCTTTGACGAATTAAAAGTATAAAAAAGAAGCTGCAGTTGTCTGAGGACAATTTCCAGCTTCTTTTTGCTCCAGTAGTTATTCAAAGAAAACGACCTTCCCATCAACTTTGAATGGGAGCGCTACTAAATGAGAACCCTTCTTTTTAGTAGCATCCTTTTCTTGATAAAAAATGTGACGAATACCTTTGTTCTTTAGTAGCATTTCTGATCGCTCCTTTCATATTGTTCACTTGTAAAATAACATGTTTTGAACGCTTTTCCTAGGGAAATAACGAAGTATGAGAAGCGCTTTCATTTTAAGATGTGAGAAAAATGCATAATCTGTTCGCCTTTTACTATCAAAATGAATAAAAGTGATAAAAACAGGAATTTGCGTCCTTGAAAAATGAATATAGATTTATTTTGTGGTGTATAAGAATTTGCTAAGTAATTTGATGAGAATTTTTGAGGGACGAAAGAGAGGATTAAAGATGAAAATAACAATGGGGATGACAACTTGGACAGAGCATCCAGTACTCATTCATGATGAACAACGCCCAGTAAGGCTTGATGAGTATGTTCAACATTTTCCAGTCGTTGAGGTTGATACTTTTTTCTACGCTTTACCTCAGATATCAACAATTCAAAACTGGCTTGCTACTGTTCCTCCAGCTTTTCAGTTTATCGTTAAAGCTAACCAGAAAATGACATTGCATCAGCGAAATCAAGAACGCGGCGAACTGGAACAGGTCTTTCAACAATATCGCCGGACAATCTCCCCCTTGGTAGCTGCTGGTCAATTAAAGACGATATTGTTTCAGTTTCCACCATACTTTGACGCAACTGTGCGTGATTTTTCCTACTTACGATTAATTCGAGAATGGTTAGGAAGCTTACCAATTGCAGTCGAATTTCGTAATCAAACTTGGTATAAGAAAGAAATTTTCCCATCAGTCTTAGATTTCTGTCGGGAACTCAATTTTACATTAGTGGCCGCTGATGAACCTCATAATACGCCGACGTCCGTACCGTTTATGCTTGCGACAACTAATCTCGACTTAGCAATGTTGCGCCTTCATGGTCGTAATCGAAAAGGATGGGAAAACCAAGGAAAAGAATGGCGGAAAACGCGGACTTTATATCGATATTCAACGGAAGAACTTCAATTCTTTAAAAAACAAATTGAGTCCTTGCAACCGCAACCTAAAGAACTCTGTGTTATCTTCAACAATAACTCAGCTAAGGATGCAGCACCCAATGCATTGTGTCTTCAAAAAATGATGAATATTGAATTCGAGGGACTGGCACCTAAATCGCCAGAACAGCTTGATCTGTTTTAGGATGGAGCAAGTCCTAATAAAATGCTATACTAAATGTTAAATCTTAATTAGTAATATCTTAGAAAGAGGGGCCTCATATGGCTGAACAAAAACCAACTTATTACATTACCACACCAATTTACTATCCATCTGGTAAACTCCATATTGGTAATTCCTACACAACAATTGCATGTGATGCAGAAGCACGTTTTAAGCGTTTGATGGGCTATGACGTATTCTACTTAACAGGAACCGATGAACATGGCCTTAAGATTGAACAAAAGGCTGAAAAGCTCGGTATGAAGCCACAAGAATACGTTGATCAAATGGCTGCCCAAATTAAAGAGCTATGGAATAAACTTGAAATTACAAATGACAAGTTTATTCGGACGACCGACGATTACCATGAAAAAGCTGTTCAAAAGATTTTTCAACAACTGCTCGACCAAGGGGATATTTACAAGGGCAAATATACTGGTTGGTACTCTGTTGATGATGAAGAATACTTCACAGAAAGTCAGTTAGCAGAAGTTTACCGTGATGAAGACGGTAATGTGATCGGTGGAAAGGCGCCATCAGGTCATGAAGTTCAATTAGTTGAGGAAGAATCATACTTCTTTAAGATGAGCAAGTATGCCGACTGGCTAATGAACTACTATAAGGAACATCCTAATTTTATCGAGCCGCAATCACGGATGAATGAAATGATCAATAACTTCTTAAAGCCAGGACTAGAAGATCTTGCAGTTACGCGGACATCATTTAGTTGGGGTGTTAAAGTACCTAGTGATCCTAAACACGTGGTATACGTATGGATTGATGCGTTATCAAACTATATTACCGCGCTAGGATATGGTAGTGATGATGATAGTCTCTTTAAGAAGTATTGGCCTGCTGATGTTCACATGGTAGGAAAAGAAATTGTTCGTTTCCACACGATTTACTGGCCAATTATGCTTCATGCGCTTGGCTTACCATTGCCAAAACATATTATCGGTCATGGCTGGTTAACAATGCGTGACGGTAAGATGTCGAAATCAAAGGGAAATGTTATTTATCCTGAAACTCTGGTTGACCGTTACGGCCTCGATGCTACACGTTACTACTTATTGCGGGCAATGCCATTTGGTAATGATGGAGTCTTTAGTCCAGAAGACTTTGTTGATAAGGTAAACTTTGACCTTGCTAACGATCTAGGAAACTTGCTTAATCGGACCGTTGCGATGATTAATAAGTATCAAAACGGTAAATTAGTTGGCACTAATGATGCAACTACTGATTTTGATGCTGATTTAGAACAAACTGCTAGTGATGTAATTGCTGAGTATAAAGAATTAATGGATAAAACACGGTTTGCTGAAGCATTGGCAACTGTTTGGAAGCTGGTTAGTCGTGCTAACAAGTACATTGATGAAACTGAACCATGGGTATTAGCAAAAGATGATAGTAAGAAGGATATATTATCTGATGTGATGACTCATCTAGCAAAGAGTTTGCGGATTATTGCAGCCTTAATCCAACCAATTATGCCAAATGCACCAAAACAGATTGTTGAACAACTTGGAATTGAAGGAACTGACTTATCATTAACTGATCTTCAATTTAATGATTTCCCAGCAGAGGCTCAGGTTGTTGCTAAAGGAACTCCGATCTTCCCACGTTTGGACGTGAAGGCCGAGGTTGAGTTTATTAAGAGCAAGATGACAGCAAATGAAAAGAAGAAGGGAAGAAAGGCAATGGCTGAAGCAAAAGAAAAAGCCCAAGAAACAGCACAAGAAGAGAAAACAGATGGCAAAAAGCCAATTCGGATTGATGTCTTTGACAAAGTTGAGTTGAAGGTGGCTCAAATCACTGCTGCCGACCATGTAGAAGGTGCTGATAAGCTTCTAAAATTCCACATGGATGATGGAACAGAAGAAGGTCGTCAAATCCTTTCTGGAATTGCTAAATGGTATCCAGATCCTTCTGTTTTAGTAGGTAAGAAAGTTTTGATTGTTGCTAACTTGAAACCACGGAAAATGCGGGGCGAATTAAGCCAAGGAATGCTTTTGTCTGCCGAAAAAGACGGTAATGTTCAAGTAGTAACTGTTCCTGACAATTTAGTACCTGGAATGGGCGTTGAATAAAGTGAATAATCATCAACACCAGCAATTGGTTTATGATTCCCATACCCACCTAAATGACGATGCATTTTATGATGACGTGCCTGCCTTTATTAACCGTGCTGCTCATTATGGCGTGACGGAAATGAATATTGTTGGCTCTAACCAGCTATTGAATGCCCGTGCTTTAAAGTTGGGGCATCAATATCCTAACCTTCATCCAATTATTGGTTGGCATCCAGAAGATATTGCTAATTGGAATGGTGAAACCAAGAAAGAGTTACGTCAACAATTAGCAGATCCCTTAATTGTGGGAATTGGAGAAATTGGCTTAGATTATTATAATGACGAGCGTTCTCCTCACCAGCAACAACAAGAAATTTTTGCTGAACAGCTTGAGTGGGCACGGGAACTTAAATTACCGGTCTCAATTCACTGCCGGGATGCCCTAGCTGACACGTATGAAATTTTGCGGAATGCCCACGTCGATGAATTTGGCGGTGTTATGCATAGTTTTAACGGGACACCAGAATGGGCAGAGAAATTTATGGATCTTGGGATGATGATTTCCTTTAGTGGTGTCGTAAGCTTCAAAAATGCGGCAGAAGTCCATGAAGCAGCATTAGTTGTTCCCCTGGAAAAGATGATGGTTGAAACGGATGCTCCTTACCTAACTCCACTTCCATACCGAGGAAAGCAAAACGAACCCGGCTTTACTAAATTTACGGTGGATGCAATTGCAGATTTAAAGCAGGTTGACGCTGGTAAAGTAGCATACAAAACATTTATGAACGCCCGCCGCTTATTTTTGGAAAATGAAGAAAGAGGCCTATGATTAGAATAAAAGAAGTTATAGTCGTTGAAGGTAAAGATGATACTAAACAAATTTTAAAAGCGGTTGATGCAGATACTTACGAAACAAATGGGTCCGCAATTTCAATGGCTGACTTGGCAAAATTGAAAAAATTACAAGCAAGCCGGGGGCTAATTGTTTTTACTGATCCGGACTTTAACGGTGAGCGGATTAGAAAAATAATCAGTGAAGCTATTCCTGGAGTTAAGCATGCTTTTATTAAACGAAAAGATGGTGTGCCAACTGAGGCTCATGGTAGCTTAGGGGTTGAGCATGCGACGCCAGCAATTATAAAATCAGCATTGGAGCACCTTTATACCCAAACAACGACACCCCAGCAGGTTTTTAAGCGAGAAGATTTGCAAAAATGGGGATTAACAGGTCAAGCGGATTCACGAAAACGGCGTGAAAAGTTAGGACAACTACTCGGAATCGGCTATGGAAATGGGAAACAATTGATTCACCGTCTAAACATGTTTCAAGTTGATCGCGCAACATTTGAAAAAGCAATTAAGCAAATAAATCAGGAGGAAGATCATGAGTAATTCACCAGAAATTGGTAGTCGAACACGTACCCGAGCGATAATGGAAAAGTACGGGATCCGAACAAAGAAAAGTTTTGGTCAGAATTTCCTTACTGATTTGAACGTCTTAAAAAACATCGTTGAGGCGGCGGATATTACAGCTAATGACAATGTAATTGAAATTGGCCCTGGAATTGGCGCTTTAACGGAGCAATTAGCACAAGCGGCAGGAGAAGTTTTAGCCTTAGAAATTGATCAAGATTTAATTCCGGTGTTAAAAGAAGTATTATCACCATATGATAATGTGAAAGTGATTAATCAAGATGTCCTTCAAGCTAATTTGCCAGAATTAATCAAAAAGGAATTTAAGGATCCTAGTCGACCAATTAAGGTGGTTGCTAACCTTCCTTATTACATTACAAGTCCCATTTTAATGAATTTGCTGGCTAGTCCTGTTGAGTGGGCGATGATTTGTGTAATGATGCAAAAGGAAGTTGCTCAGCGACTCACGGCTAAACCAGGAACTAAACAATATGGTGCTTTGACGTTAGCTATTGAATACCAAATGCAAGCTAAAATTGCTTTTGATGTTTCGCGGAAAGTATTCGTGCCATCACCTAATGTTGATTCAGCGATTGTGGTATTAACGCCACGGAAAAATCCGCTTCCAGTTCAGCCTTTTGACAGGCAAAAATTATTTGGTTTTATTCGGGGATGTTTTGCTCATCGTCGCAAGAGTCTTTGGAATAACTTGCAAGGTGTAATTGGTAAAGACCCAGCGGTAAAAGAGAAAATGACTTCTGTTTTAACCCAGCTAGATATTTCGCCGCAAATCCGGCCAGAAAAGCTAACTCTCGAACAATTTATTGAACTTGCGAATGCTCTTCACCAGCAAAATCTCTTGTAAAAGATGGTTGACCGTTATAAAACATTATGGTACAATTTTGCCTTTTGTGTAAAAAAAGAGTATGCTAGTCTACAGTGAGGTGAAAGAGTCGTGCCTAATAGCATTGTAGAAATTAAGAAGAAGCTAGATGAACGGATTGGCGAGCATGTTTTAGTAAAAGCGCAAGCTGGACGTAAACGTATTACCACCCATCACGGTATTTTAAGTAAGACTTATCCTGCAGTATTTGTTATTCATTTGAATGATGAACAAGGAACATTGGATCGAGTTTCCTATAGTTATACTGATTTGTTAACACGAAATATTTCAATTGCCTTCGATGAAGCAGAATAAACTGATAAAAATTAAAATTCATATTTATAAAATAATAGGAGTGAGTAAAAATACCTTTCAATTAGGAAGGCAGTTTTTATTCACTCCTTTTGCTTTAGGAATAGTTAGGAAACAGTAGTTGCAAGGATTATAGTTCCATTAGTATAATTTAACTAACTAAATTATTACAAATAGGGAGGGTTGCCGGATGATAGTTACAGAAAAAGCACCAGCAAAATTAAATTTGAGTTTAGATACGCCGATGCGATATTTTGATGGTTCTCCTCAATGGGATATGGTAATGGTCTCGGCAGACCTGGCTGATTATGTAACTGTTGAGACACACCGGCGCCCTGCAACAATTAAAGTCTATACAAATAGTGGCTTTTTACCTAATGACCAACGTAATCTAGCATACCAAGCAGCTCATATTTTACGTAGTCGTTTTCATTGTAAAGATGGCGTTACGATTCGGATTAAGAAGCAAATCCCAGTTGCGGCCGGATTGGGTGGTGGCTCTTCAGATGCAGCGGCAGTTTTGCGAGCATTAAATAGTATTTGGCGGTTGGGACTGAGTTTATCAGAGCTAGCAAAGATCGCACTAACGATTGATTCTGATGTTCCGTATTGTATATATAACAAATTAGCTCATGTTACTGGTCACGGTGAAAAAATTGAATTGTTACCACCACAACCTCACTATTGGGCCGTGATCGCAAAACAAAAGATCAGTGTCTCTACACCGCAAATCTTACGGCAAATTAATTATGAAAATCTTCACCATCTTAATAATGTAGATTTACTGGCAAATCTAAAGAAAGAGGATTGGCAAGAGGCAACAAAATATATGGGAAATGTTTTAGAACCTTTAACGATGAAATTTTATCCAGAAATTGGTCGTTTAAAGAATAAGATGAAAGAATTAGGGGCTGATGTTGCACAAATGAGCGGGACGGGACCAACTGTCTTCGCAATCTGCCATACAGAATCGCGAGCAAAACGGATGCAAAATAGTATCCGGGGATTTTGCCGCGACGTTCATGTTGTAACTTTGCTTTGATCATATTTAAGGGCAAGAGATAGGAAGTGGGAAATAATCTCCTCGACAAGGCGGTGGGCTAAGCTAGAACGATGATTGGCACGGCACGGGCTGATTAGCGTTCGTACTTAGCCTCGAGCCTTGTGATTATTTTCCACGTTATCTTGCTATTGTTCGTGAAAACAGTTGAGGCTGAGAGAAAACTTTGTTTTCTCTCAGCCTCTTGTCCTTTTTTATAGTTGCAATCCAGCATAAAGTTCGCTATTATATTCATTGTTCTAAATAGTAATGATTACGATTAAAAGAGGGAAAGAATGAAAAAATATATTATCGGTATTAGTAGTATTATTGCTTTGTTGGTTATAATTCTTGGTTTATCCTTTGTTCCGTGGAAATCGATGGGGAAAAATCAAAAGCCGATTAGAGTGGTAACCGGAATGAATTTCTATGGCGAAGTAGCACAAAAGGTAGCTGGCGATCATGGCCAAGTGATTTCGTTTATTGATAATGCTTCGGTTGATCCTCATGATTATCAACCCAATACTAAACAAGCTCAGCAAGTTGCTAAAGCCAATGTAGTAATTGAAAATGGCCTCGGCTATGATAGCTGGGTAAACAAACTTGTTAAATCAAGCAGTAATCGTAACAAGATTAAGGTAATTGATGTGGCATCATTAACTGGCAAGAAAGCTGGTGACAATGAGCATATTTGGTATGCCCCTGAAACTGTCGAAAAATTAGCAAATGATCTGGCAACTCAATATGGTAAACTTGATCCGCAACATGCTAAGGATTACCAAAGAAACGCACGGAAATATTTAGCTTCTCTTCAACCGCTTAATGAAGAAATTGCAAAAGTGAAGCGCCAAGTAAATCCTAACAATAATCGAGTTGCAGTCAGTGAACCAGTTTTTGATTACGCCTTAGAGAATGCTGGCTATCAAATTATGGACAAACATTTCGAAAAAGCTGTTGAGGATGGAAACGATCCATCACCAAAAGATATTGAAGAAATTCAACAAGCAATCATTAATCACCAAATTGCCTTCTTTGTTGCTAATTCGCAGACAAGTGATAAAGTTGTTGATAATTTAGTTAAACTTGCCCATGAACATGATGTTCCAGTATTAAAGGTAACGGAAACAAAGCCGAATGGGGATGACTATATGCAGTGGATGCTTAAGCAATACCAAGCATTGTCTCGCATTCAACAAAAGGAGAATTAAGAAGATAATGGCAGTTGTATCAGTTGATGATTTAACGATCGCTTATGGAAATCATACTGTAATCGATCATTTAAGCTTCTCCATTAATGAAGGGGATTTTCTCGTCGTGGTTGGTGAAAATGGGGTAGGAAAAACGACTCTTGTTCGCTCGATGCTTGGTTTTTTAAAACCGAAAAGCGGGACAATAACTATTCCGCAAAGTACACGACTTGGCTATGTTCCTCAGTTTCGTAATATTGATGAAGAATATCCGCTATCTATTCGTGATTTTGTTGCTTTAAATACTAAACCACGTCTTTTACCATGGCTGACTAAAAGCGAGCGAAACCGCGTTGAACGGATGATTCGTGAAAATAACCTAACAAAGATTGCTGAGCGGCCCCTTGGTTTAGCGTCCGGGGGTGAGAAGCAGCGAGCATATCTTGCTCAAGCTTTATTACCTAATCCTAACCTCCTTATTCTGGATGAATCGACGGCAAGTTTGGACAATGAAATGAAGTATGAATTGCTAGACTTAGTAACCCGTTTTCAACAGAATGGTTTAAGTGTAATGTTTATTACTCATGATTGGGATCTAGCAGAACAATATGGGACCCGTTTCTTGTATCTGTCTCCCGGTTCATATTCCACTGGGCCAATTAATGAGTTACCCAGCCCGGTAAAGGGGGATAAAAAGTAATGTTAACTTTAAGTTTTATGCGTCATGCATTTATCGCTAGTACATTTATTGCCATTATTTGTGGAATTATTGGGGTTTTTGTTGTTGCACGAAATTTATCATTCTTAACGCATACCTTGTCTGAAATTGGATTTGCAGGTGGTGCTTTTGCAGTTTTCGCTGGATGGCCAGCGCTAAATGGGATGATTCTGTTTACAATGTTAAGTTCAGTTATTGTTGGACAAATGAGTATAAAAGAATCACGACGAGAAGCGGTTATTAGTGCCGTTTCAGCACTGTTCATTGGCTTAGGAATTCTTTTCTTATCTTTGAGCAGTCAGTCAGCTAGCTCAGCAACAAGTATTTTGTTTGGTAGCGTGGTTGGAATTAGTTTGAATGAGGTCTGGCAGCTTGTCTACCTTTCCATTCTTGTTTTAATCATTTTGTTATTGATGTATCGCCGCCTTAAGTTTGACTCCTTTGATTCAATTGGGGCGCAGGTCAGTGGAATAAATCAAACAGTGATTTCTGTTGTTTTTCTTTTACTACTTGCTTTAAGCGTTAGTGTTGCTGCTCAAATTGTCGGTTCTTTGCTAATTTTTATCCTCCTAACGTTACCAGCTGCTAGTGCTAAATACTTTACGCATGGTGTCGCACGGATGATTATTTTAGCGATTTTATTTTCACTGTTAGGTACATGGCTTGGGCTTTTTCTCGGTTATTTGACAGATTGGCCAGTTAGTTTCTTTATTGCAGTAATTGAAGTTATTATCTATGCTGTCGCCTTGATTTATAGTAAATTTATCGAATCGAATTAGACTGTGGCTTAAGCCAGATGACATTCCTAAGAGGTAACCAGCACAGTCCAACAATGGTCTTCAACGCCCAGCAAAGTGTTGGAGGCTATTATTCTTTGCGAGACTTTCAGAGGTTAACGTCGCCTTGAAAAACGAAGGCACGAGTGAGCTTTGGCTTGTGCCCTTTTCTTAGTAAATACTAAAATTTTGCCGAAAATCCGAACGTTTTATGTTAAAATCAATGTTAATTAATCCTTTTTGAAAGGTAGAGAAAGAACATGAAAATTAGACGGAGTAACCGATTGGTGGATATGACACGCTACTTGCTTGAACATCCGCGCTCATTAGTATCGTTGAAATTTTTTGGTGAGCGTTATGACTCAGCTAAGTCATCAATCAGTGAAGATTTAGGAATTGTTAAACATACATTCCAAACTTGGGGGCAAGGACGATTAGAGACAATTCCTGGTGCAAGCGGTGGCGCGGTACTAACGCCATTTTATTCTAAAGAAAATGCTCAAGCGGCCATTGATAACTTGGTTGACCGGGTTAATGATGACTCGCGTTTGCTACCGGGAGGCTATGTTTACTTATCAGATTTAATCGGCCAACCGGAAATCTTGCGGCAGATTGGTAAGTTAATCGCTACTCAATACGTTGATACTGATGTTGATGTTATTATGACAGTTGAGACTAAAGGAATTCCGATTGCACAAAGCGTTGCGATGTATATGAATAAACCATTCGTTATTGTTCGTAATAGTTCGCACATTACTGAAGGACCTACTGTAAGTGTTAATTACGTTTCTGGCTCTGTTCAACGAATAAAGAAAATGGAATTGTCTCGTCGTACATTATCAGCTGGGGCTAATGTTCTGGTTGTTGACGACTTTATGAAAGGCGGCGGCACGATTAACGGAATGAAATCTTTGATTAAAGAATTTGATGCTAACTTGGTTGGGATTACTGTTTTTGCAGAAGGTCGTCCAGTCAATGGGCAACGGTTGGTCGATAACTGTACTTCATTAATCAAAGTGGAAACTAAAGATGGTACGGAGAAGAAGATTGCAGCACAAGCAGGAAGCTTCATGGAAAACGTGTTTGATAAGAAAGTGGAGAATTAGGAAATGACAAAACGTAATGCAATTATTTTAGCTGCTGGTAAAGGTACACGGATGCGCTCAAAGCTATACAAAGTTTTACACCAAGTTTGTGGTAAGACCATGGTTGAGCATGTTTTAACCCAATTAGAAAAGACCAAGATTGACAATATTATTACAATTGTTGGTTTTGGAGCGGAAACCGTTGAACAACAATTGGGACACCGTACTAAGTATGCTCTTCAGGAACAACAACTCGGAACTGGCCATGCCGTAATGCAAACAAAAGACCTTCTTGCAAATGAAGATGGCGAAACTATTATTGTTAGCGGTGATACTCCATTATTTACTGCTGAAACTTTTGAAAAGCTTTTCGAATATCATGAACAACGGCATGCGGCAGCCACTATTTTGACTTCTATTGCTCCTGACCCAACTGGTTATGGTCGGATTGTTCGAAATGACGTTGGAATCGTTGAACGAATCGTGGAACAAAAAGATGCTAATGTTCAAGAACAAGCAATTAAGGAAATTAATACCGGAGTTTACTGTTTTGATAACAAGAAGCTATTTGAAGCTCTCAGCAAGATCACGAATGATAATGCTCAGGGTGAGTATTATTTAACTGATGTTATTGGCATTTTAAAGCAAGAAAATGAGATTGTAACAGCCTACAAGATGGATAACTTTGACGAATCGATGGGGGTAAATGACCGAGTTGCCCTTGCCCGTGCAAACAAGGTAATGCGTAACCGAATTAATACTCATTGGATGCGTGAAGGAGTTTCGATGATTGATCCAGAGACAACTTATATTGATGCTGATGTTAAAATTGGCCGTGATACAGTTATTGAAGGTGGCGTTGTAATCAAGGGTCATACAGAAATTGGTAACGATTGTTATATCGGTGCTGGTTCACGGATCGCTGATTCTAAGATTCACGATGGGGTTAAAATTATTTCTTCGACCCTTCAAGAAGCAGAAATGCACAATGGTAGTGATATTGGTCCTAATAGTCACCTGCGTCCAGAAGCAGAAATTGGCGAGAATGTTCATATTGGTAACTTCTGTGAGGTTAAGAAAGCTTACATTGGTAAAGGAACAAAAGTCGGTCACTTGACTTATATCGGTAATGCTACTTTAGGCAAGAATATTAATGTTGGCTGTGGAGTTGTCTTCGTTAACTACGATGGGACAAATAAGCACCATACTAATGTTGGCGACCATGCCTTTATCGGTAGTAACAGTAACTTAGTGGCTCCAGTTAATATTGCAAAAGATTCATTTGTCGCTGCTGGTTCGACCATCACAGACAGTACGGAACAATATGATATGGCAATTGCGCGGGCACGACAGGTTAATAAAGAAAATTATGCTAAGAAGCTACCATGGTAACTTGCTTTTTGCCTCACTAATTTATATTATGTAAGTGGTAGTAGTATAACTTTTATTAATCAGCGGAGGACCTAATGACACAGCAATATTTTGATCAAAATTTAAAAATCTTTGCGTTAAATTCAAACCGTCCCTTAGCAGAAAAGATTGCTAAGCATGTCGGTGTTGATTTAGGAAAATTATCTGTTAATCGTTTTAGTGATGGTGAGATCCAAATTAATATTGAGGAAAGTGTGCGGGGAGACAATGTGTATGTCATCCAGTCGACTTCTGCCCCGGTTAATGACAACTTAATGGAGTTATTAATTATGGTAGATGCGCTTCGTCGTGCTAGTGCCAAGACGATTAATGTGGTGATGCCATACTATGGTTATGCCCGTCAAGACCGGAAAGCACGGAGCCGTGAACCAATTACTGCTAAGTTAGTTGCTAATATGTTGCAAAATTCTGGTGTTGATCGGATTATTGCACTTGATCTTCATGCCGCACAAATTCAAGGGTTCTTTGATATCCCTGTCGATCATTTGATGGGTGCTCCTCTGTTAGCAGAGTATTTTATCAACCAGGGTGTTGCTGAAAATGCAGTTGTTATTTCTCCTGATCATGGTGGAGTAACACGGGCACGAGCACTTGCCGAGTTTTTAAAGTCTCCAATTGCGATTATTGATAAGCGGCGTCCACGGGCGAACGTTGCTCAAATCATGAATATTATTGGGGATGTTAAGGGCAAAAAATGTATTATGATTGATGATATGATTGATACTGCAGGAACTATTAGTTTAGGTTCGCAAGCATTAATAGATGCAGGAGCAGAAGAAGTCTACGCATCATGTACCCATGCGGTATTATCTGGCCCAGCAATTGAACGTTTACGGAATGCACCGCTTAAAGAAGTCGTTGTGACGGATTCAATTCAATTGCCAAAGGAAAAACAAATCGACAAAATTAAACAGGTATCGGTTGCTCCACTAATTGGAGATGCAATCAAACGGATTAACGAAAATCGTCCTGTTAGTCCACTGTTTAAACAAGTATTCCAAAGTGCACAGTTGGAAAAGAAGTAATGCTTAAGTAAAATGAATTTAATAAATCAAGTAGGTCGGAAGGAAAAAACATTTTTAGTTTCTTGCGGCCTTTCTTATTTTCCGTTTCTGTTTTAAAAGAAGATAAAGATTTAGGAAAGGCAAACAGTCATTATCAATTCATGTTATAATACGATGTGAAATAAGGAGGAGAAAAATGACAACAATTAAGTTTTTCAAAAAAGCAATGGTTGGAACAGCTGCAGTCGCTACTATCTTTGCCCTAGCTGGTTGTGGGAAACAATCTGCGTCAAGTAGTGATGCAAGTTCTTCCAGCACATCGTCGTCTGTCCGTTCTTCCGAAAGTAAAGCTTCAAAGGCTTATCGTACAGCTAATAAGCTTATCCAAAATCATGATTATGAAGGGGCTTATGAACAGTTAAACCAATTAAATGATCATAATGCCCAAACGGAAGCACTTGCTGATGATTTACAAAGCTACATGGATGCCCAAAAAGCATATGAAAATGGCGATTATGATGGTGCTAAGAACAATTTGAAATCACAAAAGTCAACTAGTCCGGCAATGCGGAATGCATACGCTGATTTACAAAGCAAGGTAAGTTCTGCACAGGGTTCTACTAGTTCTCAAGCTTCATCATCTACTAATAGCAAGCAAACAAATAAGCAATCCAGTTCTACAAGTGCAGCAGCTCACCAATCATCTTCTACTGCTAACCAAGCTGCATCTGATGCAACTAGTGATAATGTAGTACAACAATTTGCTAACAAGATGGGCTTTAGTGGCTCCCAAGGTTACCAAATTATGCCAACCGGTAAAACGGGTAATGTTTACAAGTTTGAAGTACGTCAAAACAATAGTGATAACACTGTTGCTAACTTAATCGGTATTTACCAATACAATAGCCAAACTGGAGCGGTAACAAAGATCGCTTAATATATATAAGATGTCAAAAAATAAAAGCAAGAGGTGTAACTTTTTACGAAAGTACGCTTCTTGCTTTTATTTTTGCCTTTACTTAAGAACATATTCTTCAATTGCTTTTCCAACACCATCATGATTATTATCAGCGGTTGTTACGTCAGCGATCTTTAAGGTGCCAGGAATTGAGTTTCCCATCGCTACCCCTAACCCAGCAAATGCGATCATTGAATCATCGTTTTGCGCATTACCAAGAGCCATGACTTCTTCTTTTTTAATTCCTAGTTCTTCACTAAGTAATTGAAGGGCATTTCCCTTACTTGCTTGTTTATTCATGAACTCCAAATAAAAGTCTTCGCTGCGGACAATTGAAAAACGCTCGCGCACTTCTACTGGAAGTTCTGCCCATGCTTTGTCAATTTGTTCTTTAGTATCAACCATCATTGCTTTGGCGATCACGTATTGGTCTTGCATTTTAGAAAGTTCGTCAAAGGTACGGTAACGAATTGGCATACTTACAAGGTCTGACTCGTAGACTGTATATGGACTTAAATCTCGATTAATTGTATAGATGTAATCTCGCGTTTCGATTTGGGACTTGACGCCTTCTTTAATACAATAAGTTTGCCAGTCTGCATAGTCATTGAACGGCATTGTGTAATTTACCAAGACGTTGCCACTAGTTGATTGAGCTAGTGCACCGTTGAAGCTAATAACAAATTCGTTATCTGAATCATTTAAGTCCAACTGGTCAAGGTATGCTTTTACACCTGTCATTGGACGTCCAGTGCATAAGACGATCTTTACTCCCTGCGCGCTGGCTTTTTTTATTGCGGCAACAGTTGGTGGTGTGATTTCGCGTTGGTCATTGATTAATGTTCCATCGATGTCGATTGCGACTAATTTAATTGCCATTATTTTTGCTCCTTTGGGTTAATAATATGATTATTCTTGATATAGCTTTGGAATTCTTCATAGATTGGCTCAAAAATTTCAATATTGTTTCGCGTTTCAAGCATCTCTTTTGGGAAAAAGAACCGTTGATCTCCGGCTTCTCGTCCTGACACACTAGCGACTAGAGTACTAACTTGGGATAGTTCAACAAAATCGCCATTAGGTTGGAGAAGCTCGATTTGTGTTTGAGCATTAGAATCTTGTGGATGATAGGTGTCGTATGGAAGTTTAAAGCTATCGTTGACTGCGGTGTAATACTGGCTATTAAACCCAGCAGTTTGGATGAGCTTGCGTAAAGTTGGTAAAAGTTTTTGTGTATTTTGATCATAAATAACTGATTTAAATGGTCGGCGGTTAAGGAAGCGACTAGCAAGATCGCTTAAAATATCATCACGGGAATGGGTCCAATGAATAAAATAAGTGGTTAAGACACCATCGTCAAGAGCCAAATAGTCATCCAAGGTGAACTTACCATTAAAAAACGGCATCAGCATATGAGGGGTGAAGTCGGGCTCAAAGTCATTAGGATGCTGGTAAATATGTTTTGCCCGCATTAAGAGGTGATCTAAGATAACTTCCATTGAACGAGAAACTGGGTGGAAGTAGACTTGCAGATACATTTGAAGCCGACTGATAATGTAATCTTCTACTGCATGCATCCCCGAAATTTCAAAGGCAATCCCCCTCTTAACCGGTCGCATAACATGAAGAACACGATCAAGATCAAATTTTCCGTAGTTTGTTCCTGTGTAATACGCATCTCGTTGCAAGTAGTCCATCCGGTCCGCATCAACCTGACTTGAGATCATTTGTACTACTTGGGGATTCTCATAAGTATGATCAATCACACTAGCAACTTGATGAGGAAAATCAGGCGATACACGTTGTAATATCTTATTAATATTAGTGCTGCTGTCAGTGATCAACTGGCGAGTAATTTGCTCATGGTTTGTATGGAAAATATGTTCAAATGTATGGGAATAAGGACCATGCCCTAAATCATGGAGGAGGGCTGCACATAAAGCAACCGGCCGTTCGTGATCATCCCATAGGCCATCGCCAGGGTACTGACTAGGGTAGTTTCGTTGAAAATAGTTGCACATTTGGCGGGTAATTTCATAGACGCCTAAGCAGTGGCCAAAGCGGGAATGCTCGGCTCCATGAAAGGTAAATGATGAAGTTCCTAGTTGCTTGATTCGTCGTAATCGTTGAAACTCGGGGGTATTAATTAAGTCCATAATAATTTGATTATCGACAATAATTTGTCCGTGAATTGGATCGCGAAAAACCTTTTCACGGCGAAGTTTTTCGTCATAAAAGTGATTCATATTAAGCTTCTTTCTCTAAACGTTCTTGTAAACGTTTCATGCTGATTAGTTCTTTACTGAGAGTTGATATAAAATTAGGCGACCACATTAAGTTATTAAGGCTGTCAGGATCAGTAATTTGAACGACTGATTGGATTCGCTGAATTGCATCCTGAACACTTAATTGTGAGTTGAGCACTTTAGAAACAGTTGTCATTGCTCCTGGCCAAACATCTGGAAAATGCCACTTGTTTTGATCTTGTTGCAGTCCTGTATCATAGAAGTCACGAATTAGCTTACCCCGATCCTGCTGATTACCACAGACACTTAAGTAAAGCATTACTGTAACTCCCACTTTGTTTCGTCGTTGAGAAATTCCGCCAATCTTTTGGCCGTTAACGCTAATATCGAAGCTTCCTGGACAATACGAATGCGTGATTTCACCAGTGGCAATTTCTAGGCTAGGGAAAGCTGCCTGAATTAGGTCGACCATTCGCTGGTATGCTTCATCAATAGTTAATTCATGATCTTCGAGGTGCCATGGATAGAAAATTGATAAGTTTAAAATACCGTCGTCACTTACAACTGCTAATCCCCCTGAATTACGCATGAAATAATGGAAACCACGGTGTGTAAGTGAAGTAAGGGCAGTTGATAAATGCGGTAATCGTTGATCTTTTAATCCTAAAATAACTGTATCTTCTAAGGTCCAAAAATGAAGAAGGGAAAATTTAAGTTCGTTAGCTGAACGTAACAAAGCGTTGGTATAGATGAAAGACGAAAGATTATCTGCTGGAGTTAGAGGTTGAATAAATTGTTGAAAACACTGATTCTTAAAATTAGACATCGTACTTCTTCTTTTCTATGAAATAATATATCTATATTATACAAGAACTCATGAGAACATGGATGTTTCACGGGGTATTTATTAGTAAAAAGAGTATAATAATGACGATGAGTAAAGTGAAAGGAGGAGTTTATTATCAAAAGTGTAATTCCTGTTCATGTGAATCTCTCAACGATCATTGAGCAAAATGGACAGCAAGAAAAATTTACCTTTACTGAAGAAGGTACTTTTGTTGAAATGAATGGTAAGTATTATTTACGGTACATTGAACACCAAGATGGTCAAGAAACGCCGGTGCAAATTAAGTTCGAAGATGAGCTAATCCGCTTAAGAAGGCGAGGCAATGTCGAAACAAACCTATTTTTAGACCCGACACAAGAAACCATCATGCGGTATCAAACAGAATACGGCATGATTAAAATTGACGTGTTAACAGAAAGTTTGGAAAAAGACGTTGATGTAAAGGCCCCAGCTGGTCACCTTTCTGTCAAGTACCAACTAAAACAAGCGGGACAATTAATAGGGAGTTACCAACTAGAATTGCAATTTACTGCTTAATATTGTATGATGTAGTTTAGACTTTTTGAAGGGATGTGCACCAATTTGGATTTAAAGGTTTTTGACGGTCAGGACAAATCAGAACTTTCAATGATTGAAGTCGCACACGCTATTTTAGCTCACCATGGAGAAGCAATGGCGTTTGTTGATTTGACCAACGAGGTTCAGCAATATCTGGGTAAGAGCGATGAGGAAATTCGTGAACGTCTTGCACAGTTCTATACTGACTTAAATGTTGATGGCAGTTTTATTTCCCTTGGTGACAACACCTGGGGTCTGCGTGCTTGGTACCCATTCGAATCTATCGATGAAGCCACAGTTGGTGAAAATGAAGAAGATGAAGAGGATGATCGTCCAAAGAAGAAGCGGCGTAAAGTCAATGCCTTCCTCGCAGACACCGATGACGATGACGATGTAATTGACTATGACAATGATGATCCTGAAGATGAGGATCTTGATACTGACGATGATACCGATTCTGAAGATGATTATGATGACGACACTGATGATTTCAGTGACGACGATGATGATCTTGATGATGGTATTGAAGGCCAGTTATCAGAATTACATGATGAAGAAGATGAAGACGAGGATGACGAATAATTTTCAATTTTGTGCTTGACTATTATTTATTGACCCTGTATTATCTTTCTTGGGCGCCTGTAAAGACAGGCCAATAAGTTCGTAGATAAATAAGCTCCCTGTTTCAGTGTTTTATTTGAAATAGGGAGTTTTTTCTATTATCACACCCGCAAATATAAAAAAGGAGTAGACGACAATGACGAAATACATTTTTGTAACCGGTGGAGTTGTATCATCATTAGGAAAGGGAATTGTTGCTGCCTCTTTAGGACGATTATTAAAAAATCGGGGCCTAAAAATTGCAATCCAGAAATTCGATCCTTACATTAATGTTGATCCCGGTACGATGAGTCCATACCAACACGGTGAAGTTTTTGTGACTGATGACGGAACGGAAACTGATTTGGACCTTGGTCACTATGAACGTTTTATCGATAATGATCTTAATAAATATTCAAATGTTACAACGGGTAAAATCTACTCTGAAGTTCTTCGTAAGGAACGCCGTGGGGATTACCTTGGTGGGACAGTACAAGTTATTCCACATATCACTAATGCCATTAAAGACAAGATTAAGCGTGCTGGGGAAAGTACTGATGCTGAAGTTGTAATTACCGAAATTGGTGGCACGGTTGGGGACATTGAATCACAACCATTCATGGAAGCTATTCGCCAAATGAAAGAAGAAGTGGGCAGTGAAAATGTATTATACATCCACACTACCTTAGTACCATATCTTCGCGCTGCTGGTGAAATGAAAACTAAGCCAACTCAACACAGTGTTCGAGAATTACGTGGTTTAGGAATTCAACCTAACATTTTGGTTGTCCGGACAGAGCAACCAATTACTGATGATATGCGGAAGAAGATCGCCTTATTCTGTGATGTTGATCCTAAAGCCGTTGTTGAATCAATGGATGTTCATACCCTTTATGAAATTCCGTTAAACTTACAAAAGCAAGGAATGGATCAATTGGTTGTCGACCACTTTGGGCTAGATGTCCCAGAAGCTGACATGACAGAATGGACAGAAATGGTAAATCATATCGAACATGACTTAACTAAGACTGTTAAGATTGCGATGGTTGGTAAGTATACTGACTTACAGGATGCTTATATTTCAGTTAATGAATCATTACGTCATGCTGGTTATCCTGTAAATGCTAAGGTAAAGATTGACCACTTTAATGCTGAAAACATTACTCCAGAAAATGTTGTAGAGACCCTGAAAGACTACGATGGGATTCTTGTTCCTGGTGGTTTTGGGAACCGAGGAGTAGAAGGAATGATCACTGCAATTAAGTATGCTCGGGAAAATGATGTTCCTTACCTCGGTATTTGTTTAGGGATGCAAACAGCATGTATTGAATTTGCACGAGATGTATTAGGATACACTGATGCCAACTCAACTGAATTTGATACAAACACTAAACACAATATTATTGACTTGATGGCAGATCAAGCGGACATTGAAGAGATGGGAGGGACACAACGGCTTGGTGCATATCCATGTAAGCTTAAGCCAGGAACAGTTGCTGCAGCGGCTTATGATAACCAATCAATGATCAGTGAACGGCACCGTCACCGTTATGAATTCAACAACGACTACCGTCAGGAAATGGAAAACCACGGCTTGGTTATTTCTGGAGTGAACCCAGACCGGAATTTAGTTGAAGTAGTTGAAATTCCTGATAAAAAATTCTTCGTGGCTGCTCAATACCACCCAGAATTTAAGTCTCGTCCTAACCACCCAGAAGGATTATTTGCTGCATTTGTAAAAGCAGCTGCTGAGGACAAATAAAAATTTAAAGTGTATAATATAATTAATACAAGGGATGGGGGCAAGAATGTCACTTCTCTTGTTTTTTGTTTAGTAGAATTGTTAAATTTTAAGTTAAATATGCTAATTTTTGGCCTGACCTTATGATTTTTTTTAAGATTGTTTATAAAAGGTTGTAATTCTCTTGATATTTCATTATCATTACAGTTGACTGTTTTGTAACTGAAATAATCATTAACTTAGCTTAAATGAAAAACAGACTAAAATTTTTAAGTGAGGAAACGCAGAAATGAAGAAAATGATCATTCAAGGAGGAAACCGTCTTTCTGGTGAAGTCACGATCGGTGGTGCCAAAAATAGTACAGTGGCATTAATTCCAGCTGCTATTCTTGCAGATACCCCTGTAGAGTTTGACACGGTTCCAGATATCTTGGATGTTCACAATCTGATGATTATTTTGGAGTCAATGAATGTAAAGTCCGAGTTTAGTCACGGAGTTTTAGATATTGATCCAACACAAATCGTAGAAGCTGAACTTCCAAGCAAGGCAATTAAAAGTCTTCGGGCTTCCTATTACTTTATGGGTGCATTATTAGGTCGTTTCCATCGCGCGACATTAACATTTCCGGGAGGCGATAATATCGGCCCCCGCCCAATTGACCAACACTTAAAAGCATTTAAAGCACTTGGAGCAACCGTTAGCGAAGAAAAGGGTACTGTTCATTTAGATGCGCCGAATGGCTTACATGGGTCTCGGATTTTTTTAGATATGGTATCAGTTGGTGCAACAATTAATGCTACCTTAGCAGCTGTTCGCGCTGAAGGAACAACAACTATTGAAAATGCAGCTCGTGAGCCGGAAATTATTGATTTAGCAACATTCTTAAATAATATGGGCGCTAAAATTCGGGGTGCTGGAACCGATACTATCCGTATCACTGGAGTAAAGACACTTCAGTCAATGAATACTCATACAATTATTGCTGATCGAATTGAAGCTGGAACATATCTATCATTAGCAGCAGCGCTTGGTGATGGTGTTATGATCCATAATGTTATTCCTGAACACTTAGAATCATTTACCAGTAAAATGATTGAAATGGGTGTTGATCTTCAAATCGATAGTGATAAGATTTATGTGCCAAAGTCCAGTCATTTACATCCGGTTACTGTTAAGACGATGCCATTTCCTGGTTTTGCTACTGATTTACAACAACCGCTTACTCCATTGATGTCACTTGCTGATGGCGATAGTACGATTGTTGATACTATTTATCCAAAGCGTGTAAAGCATATTTCCCAATTACAAAAAATGGGGATGAAGATTGAAGCGCATGATGGAATGATCGTCGTTAAACATACAGAAAAGCTTCATGGCGCGGAAGTCTCTGCAGGTGAGATTCGTGCCGGAGCAGCTTTAACCATTGCTGGATTAATGGCAGATGGACAGACTGTAATTAATAATGCCGGAAATATTTTACGGGGTTACGATCGAATTGTCTGGAAGCTTAATCGCCTTCATGCCAATGTTTCTATTGAGGACGATTCTTCAGTAAAAATTGGTTAGAAGTTGCGTACTTCTTTAAATCGTGGTATCCTGTTAAAGTTGATTATCTATGTTTCAGGCAATGATTCATGGCAAAAGGAGCGTAATAAATTATGAAACAAGGAATTCATCCAGATTATCATCCAGTAGTTTTTGAAGATTCATCTACTGGTTACAAGTTTCTCTCTGGCTCAACAGCCACTTCAAGTGAAACTGTTAAGTGGGAAGACGGTAATGAATACCCATTAATTCGGGTTGAAGTTACTTCAGATTCACACCCATTCTACACTGGTAAGCAAAAGTTTACTCAAGCCGACGGTGCTGTCGACAAGTTCAACAAGAAGTACGGTCTCAAGTAATCGAACTTCTGATTATTCAAAAAAGCCGGGAAAAGCGAAAGTTTTCCCGGCTTTTTTGAATTAAGTCTAATAAATAATTATTAACGCTATTTTGTGTCTTTAAGTATTGATCTTTCTCTGCGTATAATATTGATAATTGAGAAAGCGGGGGCTACCTATGCATGAAAAAATAATTAATCGAATAATTGCTCTGCATCGTTATTCTTTTGTTAGGATAACCCGGCAGACATTAATTATGATTTTTCCCATTGTTTTTATTGGAACGATGGCAAAAATGATTTTGAAAACTATTTTTAAACCAGATGGATTTATTTATAATATTGCTTTTCTTGATGTAATACCACAGAACGTGTTGCGGATTATTCAATTTATATTAACTAGCATTAGTCAATTAACCTTAGGGATCCTGGGAATCTATACTGTCTATCTGGCAGCAAAATTTACTGCAAAAAGGTATCGGCGGGACGGTAAATTTGCCGGAATAACTGCTATTTTGACCCTTTTATTAATGTCGAATCGTTATGGTAAATCATCCCTGCATTTCTCATTCAGCTTTTATCAGCGCCTCCTTAGTGGTAACAGTTTGCTAATCGTTTTAATCCTTGGTTATGGGATCGGCCAACTTTATCGGTGGTTAACCCCGCCAAAAGATGGCGATAATACCAATGCGCTACCCTTATTACAAGAGCGGTCATTTAGTTCCCTACTCCCAATGACAATTAGTCTTATTTTTGGAGTGGCGATTGCGCTTTTCTTAAATTCCAACACAATTTATCATGTTTGGTCAACAAGTTACTCTACTTTAGTTACGACTGCCCAAGAACATCGGCAATTATGGCTGACGTTATTAGCTACGATGGGGTTAACAATATTTGATTGGTTAGGATTAGGTGTTCCGTACACTTCAATGGCGTTAACATCTGGCGATTCATTTACGACTAACTTGAACTATGCGCTCGCTCATGGAACCCCGTGGAATGTGCCATATGAGTTTTTAGGAAGTTCGCTTTATAATTCATTTGCTAATTTTGGGGGTGACGGCCTGATCCTTGCTTTGATAGTTGCCATTCTGTTAACCTCTAATGGCTCCTATATGCATCGGGTTGCACGGTGGACGGCCTTACCAACATTATTTAATTTTAATTATGCAACAATGATTGGCTTACCAGTTGTATTTAATCCATTATTTCTGATCCCATTTGTCTTCTTACCGATTGTAAATATTCTTCTCGCCAGTTTAGCGATTACGATTCACTTAATACCCTCAACGCCTTACCCGGTTTTACAGGGGACACCTGGCCCGCTTATTAGTTTTTTGGGGACAAATGGTAATTGGGGAATTTTGATTTTTACCTTGGGATTGCTTTTAATTGATATTGCTGCTTATATTCCCTTTGTAAAAATGGCCTTAGTCGTTGAAAATCGCTTAACATTAGCAGAACAGGACGTGATCAGTCATGAAAAAAATGACTAAACCAATTCTTCACACTCGTTTGGTATTGATTGGCCTAATATTGATCTTAGTTCTCATGGCAATCCCAGCATATTTTTGGATGAAAGATACAAACAAATATTTAGCTGCCCAACATAATTCTAGAATGTCGCCGATAATTATGGTTCCTGGAAGCTCAGCAACACAAAACCGCTTTAATCCGCTTATTCGTAAACTTAACGAAGATAGCCCTAAAAAACATAGTGTGTTGCGATTAGAAGTAATGAACAGCGGTAAAATTGTTTCGCAAGGATGGATAAATCGAGGCGATAATGAGCCGATTATCGTGATTGGCTTTGAGAATAATCGTGATGGTTATCAAAATATAAAGAAACAAGCACAAATGGTTAATCAGGCTTTTGAAAGATTGACGGAAGAGTATAGCTTTAATAACTTTAAGGCGTTTGGCCATTCTAATGGGGGGCTAGTATGGACTTATTGGTTGGAACATTACTACTCTGAATATAAAGATACGATTACAATTAAAAGGCTAATGACACTGGGAACTCCATACAACTTTGCGGAATCTTCTGTTAGCCATCCGACGCAAATGTTTTCTGATTTTGTAAAGTATCGGAGTCGGATTCCTAAAAACTTATTAGTTTATTCGGTTGCGGGGACAGAAACTTATACATCAGATGGTCTTGTTCCAGAAGGAAGTGTCGATGCCGGGAAGTACATTTACCAAAAACAAGTCGCCCATTATACGAGTATGACGGTCACGGGAAAAGATGCTCAACACTCTAATTTGCCACAAAATAAACAGATTGTACGGTTAATTGAAGAGTATCTGCTTGATCCAGATGACAACGGTAATCCTAATTCGCAAAATAAGCAGGGGGCTACTCAAAATTAATTAAGCAGGTTATACTAAGTTCATAATAAAAAGTAAGGAGTTCAATATCGTGAAAAAAGATAAAAAGCGATCATTTGAATGGTTACGGTGGACAGCGGTTGTTGTACTGTTATTGATTTCAGTTGTCTTAATTTTTAACCAACAGATTAAGTCTTACTTAGTAGGTAGTTATAGGCCTGAGATTACCCGACAGACAGTTCAAAGCAACCAAAAGAAAAAAGCGACCTATGATTTTCAAAGTGTCAAAGATCTTAACTTGCAAACAGCTGCAAAGGCACGCGCAAATAAACAATCGATTAATACTATCGGAGCAATTACGGTTCCAGCTATTAACATGACGATTCCAATTGCTAATGGGGTTGATAATACAACCCTCGCGTTAGCAGCGGGAACTCTTCGTCCAGATATGAAAATGGGAGAAGGCAACTATGCGTTAGCTGGTCATAATATGGCCCATGGAAGTAAAATCCTATTTTCTCCATTGTACTATCATGCCAAAGTGGGGCAGATGATTTATATCACCAACATGGATCGCGTTTATGAATATAAGATTTATCAACGTGAATTCATTGCGGCGACCCGGGTTGATGT
Organism: Limosilactobacillus secundus; assembly: GCF_020784695.1. Classification (NCBI taxonomy): domain Bacteria; kingdom Bacillati; phylum Bacillota; class Bacilli; order Lactobacillales; family Lactobacillaceae; genus Limosilactobacillus; species Limosilactobacillus secundus. The sequence goes on along the minus strand of NZ_JAJGUA010000044.1, from coordinate 55,571 downwards.
GGTAGACAATACGCCGGAAAAGATTATTACTTTGATTACTTGTGATGCTACCGGGGCTAATCGGTTGATGATCCGCGGTAAATTTGTTAAATCAGAACCATTTACGCAGGCACCACAAAATGTGCAAAAGAATTTTAGCGAGAAATATACAACAGGTCGTTAAAGGGAGCGAGACAGAAGTCACTTGTGACTTCATTTTTCGACGCGAAGCTAGCCTCTGGGAGCCCCCGCAAGCAACAATAGGCCTCCAATGTTCGGTTTTTGAGCCGGACGTTGGAGGCCATTGTTGTACTGCGTATTTGCTTTTTATGAAAGTAACTTAACTTATAGCAAAGTCCTTTTTTTATTTGCAAATTTTTAGCGATATTTGTAATCCATTCCAAATTAAGAAAAACACAATGACGATAAAAAATAGCCAAATTAAAATAAATTTTAAGTAAACAGATGAGCGAACGGACAGGAATGCCACCGTTTGCTCATTTTTTTGCTGTAAATAAATTTCTTGACTCTTTTTCAGGAACCACCTAAGAAAGAGATACATTAAATTTAAGGAGATGCAGTAATGGAAAAACGCGAACAACAGAATGTTTTATGGTTTGATGAATTGCATCGCTCTGACGTTAATCTTGTTGGTGGGAAGTCCTCTTCCTTAGGTGAAATGACTTCCGCAATGAAAATTCCAGTTCCATATGGATTTGCAACGACAACGCACGCTTATCGGCAATTTATGGCAGAAACAGGATTAAATGGTCAAATTAATAAATTATTAGCTGAAATTAATGACTATGAAAATGCTGATGAACTTCATCGGGTTTGCTCACATATTCGGCAGATGATTGTCGAAGCACCGATGCCAAGTGAGATCGCTATGACAATCAAAAAAGCTTATGCAGCTTTATCAGAAAAAATGGGTGAAACTGAACCATTTGTAGCAATTAGGTCAAGTGCTACTGCTGAAGATTTACCGAATGCCTCATTTGCAGGGCAACAAGAATCGTATTTAAACGTGCGTGGTGCTGAAATGGTATTAGCAAAGGTTCAAGAATGTTATGCGTCTTTGTTTACCGATCGGGCAACATATTACCGGCATAAGCAGCATTTTCCTCATGAAAAAGTGGCTTTATCGGCGGCTATTCAGATGATGGTTTTCTCAAAAGCTTCCGGGGTTATGTTTTCAGTCAACGTGGCGAACGGAAATGATGCCCAAATTGTTATTGATACGATTTGGGGATTAGGTGAATACATTGTTTTAGGAAAAGTAACACCAGATCATTTTGTAATTAATAAAAATAACCTTCAAGTAGTAGAACGTTCGGTAGTTCCGAAGGCAATTGAATTGTGTCAAACCCCTGGTGGCGGAGTGCATGAAGAACCGGTGCCAGCAGACCGGGCAATTCGGCCAGCACTAACTGAAGACCAAATTCATGAATTAGCAGGATACGCAAAGGAAATTGAAAAGCACTATGGGTGTTACATGGACATGGAGTTTGCGTTAGACGCACGAACAGATCGGTTATGGCTAGTGCAAGCTCGTCCAGAAACAGTTTGGTCGAATAAAAATAATAAGCAAGCAACAAAGGAGTCCACTGTCGCAATGAATAAAACTAAAAAAATTTTGGTCAAAGGCTTACCAGCAAGTCCCGGCGTTTCAACTGGAAAGGTTCACGTAATTGCAGATCCTAAAGATATTGATGAATTTGAAGAAGGAGAAATATTAGTAACGTTGATGACTTCTCCTGATTGGGTACCGGCAATGAAAAAAGCAGCAGCAATCATCACTGATAATGGTGGAATGACCTGCCATGCCGCAATTGTTTCTCGTGAAATGCAGATCCCTTGTATCGTTGGAACTAAGAGCTGTGGGCAAGCAGTTACTGAAATGCTGCAAGATGGTGAACAAGTAACTGTTGATGCTAAAAATGGAGTTGTTTATCAAGGCGACCTCGCCGAGCAATTTAATAGTGAAAAAGAGACAACAGAGCGTGGCTATGTAGAATATTACGCGCCGACCGCAACCAGAGTCATGATGAATTTAGGCGATCCAGAACTAGCAGATAAATATGCTGAACTGCCTGTTGATGGTATTGGTTTAATGCGAGAAGAGTTTCTTTGGACGACTTATATTCATGACCATCCTCTTTACTTAATTGAAACGGGTCATCCCGAAAAAGTTGTTGATATGTTAGCAGATGGGATTGCTAAAGTGGCCCGGGCGATTGCTCCGCGGCCGATGGTTTTACGTTTTTCTGATTTTAAGTCTGGTGAATACCGTAATTTAACGGGCGGCGATCAATATGAGCCACGTGAACCTGCCGACTTATTGGGATGGCGTGGCGCTTCTCGGTACTATGATCCCAAATATATCGAAGCTTTTAAGCTAGAACTTGCGGCGGTAAAAAAGGTGCGTCAAGAATTTCGCTTAAAGAACCTCAACGTAATGATTCCGTTTGTTCGCACCGTTGCTGAAGCTGATAAAGTAACAAAATTAATGGCAGCGGCCGGTTTACACCGTGGGCCTGATTTTAAGGTTTACATGATGGCTGAGATTCCAAGTAATATCATCTTGGCGGATCAGTTTAATAAGTATGTTGATGGCTATTCGATTGGGTCCAATGATTTAGCAATGCTTATTTTAGGTTGTGATCGGAACAATGATACAGTGGCCCACCTCTTTGATGAACGCAATCTTGCGGTAAAACGTGCGATTAGTCACCTTATTAAGACTGCTCACCAAGATAACAAGACAGTTTCAATATGTGGGCAAGCGCCATCTGAATATCCTGAATTAGCATCTTTCTTAATTCAACAAGGAATTGATTATATTTCAGTTAATCCAGATATGGTTAAAGAAACAAAACAGAATGTAGCAAGGATTGAACAGCGCATAATCCTAGATAACGCGACTGGCAAAGGACGACAATCTGTGAAAAATTATGCATGGTAGAAAGGATTGAATAAAATGCAAATTTTTATTGATATTAATGCTTCTGAAAATGGTAATGGTTCGCAAGAGTTTCCGTTTAAATACATCCAACAAGCAGCAGATATTGCTCGACCGGGAGATTATGTTCAGGTAATGCCGGGGGAATATCATGAGGAAGTTCATCCACAATACTCTGGAACGAGCGATAAGCCAATTATTTATGCGTCTGCTAAACAAAATCGGGCAATCATCACGGGAGCTGACCGTGTTACTGGCTGGAAACATGTTGCTGGTCCGGTATGGCAATTAAAACTCCCTAATGCTGAATTTGGTGACTATAATCCATACAACGTTTTAGTCGATCAAACCTTTAATCATGCCGGTGAAATTTTCCTAAATAATAAAGCGATGTACGAAGTTGATCAGTTGGCAAAAGTTGAAACACCAAGCGAAAACAAACTTTCGCGAGACCAGAAATTTACCCGTTATACCTGGTATACCGAACAGTTGCCAGCGGAAGATACAACGGTAATCTATGCGAACTTCCAAGAGCAGAATCCTAATGATGAACATGTTGAACTGACTTTCCGTGAAACGTGCTTTTATCCAGAAAAAGCAGGACTCAACCACCTCATTTTATCTGGCTTTACAATGACTAAAGCTGCTTGTCGGTGGGCATCTTCACAATATAACAAGGGGATCATTGGTACTAATTATGGTCAAGGATGGAAGATTGCTAAATGCGACATCTCTCATGCTAAGTGTTCTGGGATCTCCCTTGGTCGAAATATTGTTCCAACCATTGACGATGATAAGGTTTATCCACACCGGATTAAGAACAATACAATTCATGATTGTGGACAGACCGGGATTATCGGTGTTGAAGGCAATCCATCCCCAATTATTGAACACAATAGTATTTACAATATTAATACTCGGCAAAACCTTGTTAGTGATGATGTTAGTGCGATCAACCTTTCACCAGCGATTGGGGCTAAGATTTTACGTAATTGCATTCATGATTGTACGCGCGGAATTTGGCTCGGCGGCAAGGTTGAAGACACTCAAATTTCACGAAACGTATTCTACAACAATTCACTGCCAGATTCATTTGAGGTTACAAACGAAAATCGCGAGGACTTAATCGCAGCGCTTGGAGAAGATATTGAAATTAAAGATTCGATGGGCGTAACTTTGATTGATAACAATTTCTTATTATCAGATTGTGCACTCAAGCTTGAATCTAAGGGTATCCTTCTCGTTCATAACCTGATTAATGGCAGTGTGGAATGGTTAAGCAATACGACGGTTGCTGAAAATGATCCTTACTACCACCGCCTTTATCAACAAAATGTGACAGAAAGTGCTCCTTACGATTCTTCCTGTTTCTATAACAATGTCTTTATCCGCAAGAACCTCCGGAGTGAAATGGCAAAATTAATTGCATTTGCCCACGAACAGGCAAGCGAACAACCAATTGATAATCATATTAGCGATGATAATGCTGCTTATGTTGGTCTAGCCAGTGGACAACGAAGCTATATTCCAGCAAATAAAGCAGGAAATATTTTTATGAATGATGAGCAAGAAGACGTTAAGATTGACATCGATTCAAATGAAGATGGGGTATTTCTCGATAGTAATATTTGCGACTACTTGAATGAGGATACCAGTCGGGTGATCGCGGTTGGTACTACTCCCGAGACTGCCCGTGATTTTGATACAGATTTCTTAGGGAACCATCGTGAAGGAATTAGTGTAACAGCTGGACCTTTTGATGCGAAAGAAGAATATAGTCGACGCTTATTTAGATTACTGTTTTAAGGAGGCAAAGAAATGCGCAAACCGTTTATTATTGCGAACTGGAAAATGAATAAAAACGTTCATGAATCTGTTGCATTTGTTAAAGCAATTAAAGAAAAGCTCCCGGCAAATAAAGAAATCGGAATTGCGGCTCAAGCAGTTTCGCTATATAACATGAAAAAAGTGGCGGGATCTTCCAACTTACAAATTATTGCTCAAAACGCATCTGCTGAGTTAGAGGGACCGTATACTGGAGAAATTAGTATGCGAAGTTTAGCTGATGCTGGCGTGACATATGTGATGCTAGGACATTTAGAGCGCCGGCGCCTTTTTAACGAGAGTAATGATTCAATCAATCAAAAAGTTTTGGCGGCCCTCAATGCCGGAATTATTCCAATTATTTGTACAGACGAAGAGATGGTCCAAACAGAAGTTAACGGAAAAATTCATTATGTATTTCGTCAACTAAAGAGTGTCCTTAAAGGGGTACCAGCTAACAAACTCTCACAGATAGTTATTTCCTATGAACCGAGTTGGGCTGTTGGGAGTACACATCAAGCAAATCCAGACATTGCTGAAGAGGGATGTCAGGCAATTCGTCAAAGTCTAATTGAAATGTATGGTAATGAGATTGGCGAGCAAGTCCGAATACTCTATGGTGGCAGCGTTAATCCCGAGAACATTGGCCAAATTATGAGTAAAGCAAATGTTGACGGGGCACTAATTGGTCGTGCAAGTCTCGAAATTGAAAGCTTTTTACAAATGATTAATTATATCGGATTAGCGAGCAAGCAGAAGTTACAGGTAATTTAGGAGGAAGAATGATGGCTTACTTTGATAATGGAAACAAACTTTTTGATGACGCCCGGAAGAATCAATACGCAATTGGGGCATACAATATTAATAATCTTGAATGGACCCGGGCAATTTTGCGGGCGGCAGCTGAGACTAATACCCCTGTACTGATCCAAGTTTCAATGGGAGCCGCCAAGTATATGGGGGGTTATAAATTTGTCAAAGATATGGTTGAAGACCAGATGGACGCAATGGGAATTAAAGTTCCGGTTATTCTGAATCTTGATCATGGTGACTATGATGCAGCGATTGAATGTATTAACTTAGGATATTCGTCAGTCATGTTTGACGGACATAAATTACCGATTGAAGAAAATTACGCCAAAACCAAAGAGATTGTCCAATTGGCACATTCACGCGGCATTGCGGTTGAAGCTGAAATCGGTAAAGTGGGAGAAAACCAGGATACCAGCAGTGGGGAACTTGCTGACGTTGAAGATGCAATGGCGTTTGCCGCAATGGGAGTGGACCGTCTTGCTTGTGGAATTGGTAATATCCACGGCATTTACCCTGCTAACTGGCCAGGGTTAGACTTTGACCGCCTTCAAGAAATTGCGAATGCGATTGATATTCCGCTCGTGCTTCACGGTGGTTCGGGAATTCCTAGAGAACAGGTTCAAAAAGCAATTTCAATGGGGATTGCAAAGGTGAATATCAATACTGAATTCCAGTTAGCGTTCCAAGATGCAACACGGAAGTATATTGAAAATGAATTAGACCTCAATAAAGAACAAAAAGGATATGATCCGCGGAAATTATTACTTCCTGGAACAGATGCAATAACTGCTAAAATGAAAGATATGATTGAATGGTTAGGCACGCCAGCAGTTGCCTAATTATATGCCTAATTATAATGGAGGTTATGGAATGGCAATCACAGTTTACTTTGTCCGGCATGGTGAGACGTACTTCAACCGGTTTGCCCGTCTGCAAGGATGGTCAGATACTCCGCTTACAGAAAAGGGGAAGATGAACGCTAAAAAGATCGGTCAAGTTTTAGCGGACTTAAGGATCGATTATCTTTTCGCTAGTGATTTAAAACGAGCAGTTGATACTGCACGGCTTTTAATTGCGGATCATCCAACTGCAACGATGAAGGAACCGATTCAAAAGGAATTCTTCCGCGAGGTATTCTACGGGTCTTTTGAAGGCCATAGTAACGAGGAAGGCGCAATTTGGGCAAGCTATCTTGAAGGCAAACGATTTCGGCGGATCGGTGAATTAGTTGATGAATTTGGCGTTGAAAAAGCGCATGACTTGCTGAAGGCCGCCGATCCAGCGCACCTTGCAGAAGATAGTAATGAATTAAATGCCCGTGTAGAGCAGGCAATTACTTTTCTGCAAAGCTTACCTGACAAGAGTAATGTGGTTGTAGTAGCCCATGGATCGATTATCCAATACATTGCGGGGATGTATGGCGAACCGGGATATAAGTACGAAAACTTACATAATGGCGCCTTGATGAAGGTTCAGTTAACAGCTAAGGACGTTGAAATTACCGGATACAATCAATTTCAACTATAAAAGGGAGCGAGACAGAAGTCACTTGTGACTTCGTTTTTCGACGCGAAGCTAGCCTCTGGGAGCCCCCGCAAGCAACAATAGGCCTCTAACGTTCGGTTTTGCCGGACGTTAGA